>JAOUPA010000157.1 GCA_029880105.1 Gammaproteobacteria bacterium | reverse complement strand
CACCTTCTGGTGGTTTTCTGTGTGATTACTATGAAACTTTGGGAAATGATTCAAGTAAAATGCTTGAGCCCTTCATATCGGGCGGCTGCTGCAAACCCATAAGCTGCAACAAGGTAGGGGCAACACTGCTTAAGCCCACTCCCGTACTAAGCCGCCAGTTTTCCTGATCAATAATCATGCAGGGAACGGGATAAACGGTATGTTGCGTATGAGGCTCACCGGTTAATGGGTCAACCATTTCATCACAATTACCATGATCAGCCGTCAACACTACCGAATAACCTTCTTCGACTGCTGTATCGAGTAAACGGCCAACTTCATGATCCATGGCTTCAACGGCACTAATAACGGCCTCACGTTTGGCGGTATGACCGACCATATCGCCATTGGCAAAGTTTACGACCAGGAAGCCAAATTCATGGGATTTTAGTGCTTCAATCGTAGCATCCGCCACTTCATCAGCACTCATTTCAGGCTTCTGATCATAGGTTGCCACATCAGGAGAAGGCACCATGACACGGACTTCTCCGGCCCATGTTTCCTCGCGCCCCCCGTTAAAGAAAAAGGTAACATGAGCATATTTTTCAGTTTCAGCACAGTGAAACTGCTTATAACCTGCTCGACTCACAACCGAAGCCAGGGTCGAATGAGGGCGCTCTGGCGCAAAAGCAATCGGTAACAAAAACTGGGGATCATATTCTGTTAAACAGGTGACTGTTACCGGCTCATGATCATCAATCTTAAAACTATTAAAATTAGGCTGGCTTAAAGCGGCGGCTAGCTGTCGAGGGCGGTCATTACGGAAATTAAAGAATATGACGTTATCACCAGATTCTATCGGTACCGCCTCTGGTAAAATACAGGGCCTGATAAATTCATCCGTCTGCTCAGACGCATAGGCGGCTTCAATGGCGTAACGAGCCGTATCATGCTGACTGCCTTCCAGTCTCACCATACAACGCCATGCTATCTCTGTTCTATCCCAACGGTTATCACGATCCATAGAAAAATAACGGCCACAAATTGTTGCTATGGCACCATCGGCTTCATCCAGCGCTGCTTCCAGCCGAGAGAGGTAACCTATCGCGGCCATTGGCGCAGTATCACGACCATCTGTAATCATATGGACCAGGGGCTTAATCTTTTTCCTGGCACACATATCGATCAATGCCAGCAGGTGATTAATATGACTATGAACACCACCATCAGACACCAGCCCGACCAGGTGCATGGGACGGTTTTTTGCAGCGGCATCATCCATGGCTGCATTAATAGCCGCATTATCAAACAGCTCACCACTGATGATCGCATCATCAATACGCACCAGATCCTGCTTCATGATAGAACCACAGCCCAGCGTCAAATGACCGACTTCTGAATTACCCATCTGACCCAGGGGCAAACCGACCGCGTGACCGGATGCATCCAGCGTGGTATGTACATGTTTGGAAAAATACTCATCGAGTCGCGGTGTATTTGCCTCGACAACCGCATTATTAATGCGGCATGGATTGACGCCAAAACCGTCAAGGATAATCAACAATGATGGGCGGCGGGGAACACTTCGCTGTTCAGCCATTTTTTAGCCTGTCTTTTTAAATTCGTTTCTGTCTGTTTTTGGGAGGCGTATTCTACACTATATTAGCCAATAATTGTTGAGCCAATCCCAAAAAAAAGACACCATTAACTACAGTTTACCGGTTCTTTTCAACTTCATCCTCGTCAAGATCCATCTTATCCAGTTCTGCTTCCATTTCATCTTCGCTCAAAGGCTGGTACTCATCTTCATCATCAGGCCTGTTTTTCTCTACTATACGAGACGCCAGTAAACCCGCTTCAAACAATAACCACATGGGGATTGCGAGTAATGACTGTGAAATAACATCCGGTGGTGTTAACAGCATGCCAATGACAAATACACCAACGATAATATAAGGTCGTTTTTCTGCCAGGCTTGCTGTTGTTGTTGCACCGGCATGCACTAATAAAAATGTCGCCACTGGCATTTCAAATGCAATACCAAACGCAAAAAATATCGCCAGGATAAAATCCAGGTATTGCCCTATGTCAGTCATAACTGAAACACCTTCAGGTGCTATGGCAATAAAAAAGCCGAATATTAATGGAAAAACAACATAATAGGCAAAAGCAATGCCGCAATAAAACAGCATCACACTGGAAAATACCAGCGGCACGACCAGGCTTCTTTCATGCTTGTATAACCCTGGTGCAACAAACGACCACAACTGGTATAACAGATAGGGCAAGGACACCAGGACAGATAACATTAAAACCAGTTTGAAAGGCACCAGGAACGGTGAAGTAACCCCGGTTGCAATCATCGAGGTACCCTCTGGCATGAGCGCCAGTAAAGGCTGTGCAAAATAGGAAAAAATTTCTTCGGAAAAAACAAACAGTGATGCAAATACCAGGATAATCGCCAGCACCATGCGCAACAGGCGATCACGCAGCTCAATTAAATGAGCAATAAATCCCTGCTCCTGACCTTCTCCATGTTGCTCACCCAGCTGCTCACTCATTGAGATTTATCCGTGACTTCATTCACTGGCTGATCTATTTCATCATCATACTCATCATCCATTTCGTCATCATCTTCTTCCAGAATTTCATACTGAGGCTCAGAACGGCTTTCAGCTTCATCTGTATCAAATACATTCTGCACATCATTACTTAGATCATTTGTTCCCTGGCTAATTTTATTTTGCAGCTCTTCTATTTGCACACTCTGATTGTGTAACAGTCTTTTCAATTCAGCACTATCAAGTTCTTTTCCCACTTCATGCTTAACCCCTTCAATATAACGCCGCCCTTTACCCAGCCAGTAACCGACTTTTCTGGCGGCAACAGGTAATCGCTCAGGCCCCAGCACTAACAGCGCAAGCACAAGTATTAATGATATTTCCCAGAAGCCGACATCGAACATGATTTGAAATTATTCCAGAATAATTTCCAGATAATTATGATTTGTCTTTTTCTTTTGAAGTGACTTCAGCATCAATCACGGTATCATCAGTTTTATTTTCCAGGCTCTTATCAGCATCCTGCTCACCTGTTTTAACAGCCTTTTTAAAACTATTAATTGCCGATCCCAGATCACCACCTAGATTACGTAATTTTTTTGTGCCAAATAGTAAAATCACAATGCCCAGTACAATCACCAGTTGCCAGATACTAATACCCATCAAGATCTCCTCGATAACCTGATTCTTTTATTTAATTCTAAAACTGTGTTGTTATTTCAATGTTGCTGAAATAATGTCAAACACAAACAAAACACGTTAATCTTTAACGCTTGCGAGCCGCTTTTTCTTCCAGCCCTGAGAGGCCAAAACGCCGATCAAGTTCATTTAAAACGTCGTCTGGATTCAATCCCTGCTGCGCCAGTAATACCATGGTATGAAACCAGAGATCAGCCGTTTCATAAACAATCTTGTCTTTTGCACCGTCTTTGGCCGCCATGACTGTTTCTGTCGCTTCTTCGCCAATCTTTTTCAAAATAGCATCCAGACCCTTATCATACAGCCCGGCCACATAAGACGAATCAGGATCTGCCTGCTTACGCTGCTCCAGAACCTCGGCAAGCTTTTTCAGCACGTCACTCATAGATATCCTTCGGATCTTTTATCACATCATCTACTGCCTGCCATTGACCATTCACAAACTCTTTATAGAAACAGCTTTCACGTCCTGTATGACAGGCAATACCACCTGTTTGCTCAATCGACATTAAAATAACATCACCGTCACAATCCAGGCGGATGGATTTTATTTTCTGTGTATGACCGGACTCTTCACCCTTGTGCCAGAGTTTTTGACGTGAACGTGAATAATAGACTGCTTCGCCTTTTTCCACCGTCATCGCCAGGGATTCACGATTCATCCAGGCAAACATCAGCACCCGGCCAGTGACTGAGTCCTGTGCAATCGCAGGCACCAGGCCATCCTCGGTCCACTTAATGTCATCTAACCAGTCAGTCATGGGGGTAGTGTATCACCTGGACTTTATAAACGTACTTCGATATTACGTGCTGCCATATGCTCCTTGGCCTGCTGCACGGTATATTCACCAAAATGAAAAATACTAGCGGCCAGTACGGCGTCTGCCTTGCCTTCTGTGACTCCATCCGCCAGGTGATCAAGGTTACCAACGCCGCCTGAAGCAATTACGGGAATCGGAACAGCTTCACTAATCGCCCTGGTCAGCGCCAGGTCAAAACCAATTTTGGTACCATCACGATCCATACTGGTTAACAGGATTTCACCGGCACCGAAATCTGCCATTTTTTGCGCCCACTCGATGGCATCCAGTCCTGTTGGCTTACGACCGCCATGGGTAAATATCTCCCAGCGATCAGGTTCGCCCTCCTGGCTCACCTTTTTGGCATCAATTGCCACCACGATGCATTGTGACCCAACACGATCACTGGCTTCTTTAACAAACTCGGGATTAAATACGGCAGCCGTA
>JAOUPA010000156.1 GCA_029880105.1 Gammaproteobacteria bacterium | reverse complement strand
GTCTTCACCGCGCTGCACCGACATCACCCGCAGCGCGCGTACCATGTGGTCGTTGACCACGTCGATAATACCGGTGGCCGCCTGCTCTACTGACATACCCAGTTTATCGGCGATGCCCTTCACTGCCGCGATGGCCGCGGATTTATCCAGTTTCATGCCGCCACCAAGAAAGGCCTCGGGCAATAACCTGCCAAGCACGACATTGGCATCGGTGACCGTTGGCCGGGTGCCGCCACTGCCGTAGCAGGCCGGCCCCGGCGCGGCGCCGGCCGACTCCGGCCCGACCAGCATCATGCCACCGGCATCAACCGCGGCGATGGAACCGCCACCGGCACCGATGGTATGCATATCGACCATCGGCACCGACACCGGGTAGCCACCGATTTTCGAGGCACTGATCAGGCCGATCTGGCCATCAATAATCGAAACATCGGTGGAGGTGCCGCCCATGTCAAAGGTCAGCAGGCGCTCGTGGTCGGATTCGCCGGCGACATACTGCGCGCCTTTCAGGCCACCGGCCGGACCTGAGAGCAACAGCTGCACCGGGTAGTGGCCGGCATGCTCGACGCTGGTGGTGCCGGCCGAGCTCTGCATAATTGATAGCCGGCAGCCTTCAAGCTGCTGCTGCAGGCGGTGCAGGTAGCCCTGCATCAACGGGCCGACGCTGGCATTGAGCGTGGTGGCCATGCCGCGCTCGTACTCCTTATATTCGGCGAGCACATCCGAAGAGCGACTGACGAAAATACCCTCGGGCACCATTGCCTCGATCTTTTTCTCCTCGCTATCGTCGATAAAGGAGAACAGCAGGTTGATTGCCACTGCCTCGGGTGCCAGTGCCTCGATCTGTGCCTTCAGCTGCTGCAGGCCATGATCATCGAGCTGCTGCAAGTGCTCGCCCTGAGCACTCAGCCTGGAATCTACCTCGAGGCAGTATTCCGGGGGAATCAGTGGCGGCTTTTTAATTGGTGTCAGGTTGTACAGTTCTTCGCGCGCCTGCCGGCCGATGGTCAGCACATCGGCCAGGCCGCGGTTTGTGATGTAGGCGGTGCGTACACCCTTGCCCTCAAGTATCGCATTGGTCGCCACGGTCGAGCCGTGCACCATGACCAGCCCCTGCACATCAACACCCAGTTCCTCGATACCGCGCAGGATCGCCTGCTCGGGCGCCGATGGTGTCGACAGTACCTTATGCAGCTGCACCGAGGCAGTTGCATCGTCGTAGAGTAAAAAATCGGTAAACGTGCCGCCGGTATCGACACCGAGATATCTAGCCATGGCGGTATTCTACCTAACTGCCGCCTGCGACAAGCAGAAATACGCGATTTTTTGTCTCGCCATCAGCGGATTATTTTATGCCTGAACCCGCTCTGTGATAGAGTGTCACACCTTGCAATAATTTACTTGCATGCCAAATAAAATCAGGAATAATTACAACGCATGTCGCTTGTGGTCGTTGACAATCTGGTTCGTTATTACGGTGATCATCGTGCTGTCGATGGCATCAGCTTCAACCTGAATGCCGGTGATATTCTTGGTTTTCTCGGCCCCAATGGCGCAGGAAAATCGACCACGATGCAGATGTTGACCGGCAATCTCGCACCCCACGAGGGCGAGATTCGCATCCTCGGTGTTGACCTACTCGACTACCCCAAACAGGCGAAGACTGAAATCGGTTATCTGCCCGAGCAACCACCACTCTACAAAGAGAATACGGTGGATGAATATTTAAACTATTGCGCACACCTGCACCGTATCGAAAAAGGCCAGGTCAAAAATGCGGTCGAGCTGGCCAAGGATCGCTGCGGCCTGGCCGGGGTTGGTCGTCGCCTGATTGGCAATTTATCGAAGGGGTTTCAGCAGCGCGTCGGTATTGCGCAGGCAATTATCCATTCACCTAAGGTCATTATCCTGGATGAACCAACGGTCGGCCTCGACCCGAACCAGATCCGCGAGATCCGTGAACTGATTCTCGAGCTGGGCAATGAGCATGGCATTATTCTGAGTACCCACATCCTGCCGGAGGTGCAGACGCTGTGCACCCGTGTACAGATTATCAACCAGGGCAAATTTGTTTATGAAGCGGATATGGCTGAGCTGCTAAACAGGTCATCGACTGGCTTTTACGAAATTGACCTCTTGCATCCACCCAGTATAGATACGCTCTATAAGACCGCTGATATCAACAAGGTTGAACAGATTGGTAAGAATTCTTTCCTGGTGCATACCACGAATACGACGGCAGAAAATATTGCCAATGCCGCCATTGCAAATAACTGGGGGCTGATTCGATTGTGCCCACACCAGCGTACGCTGGAACAGATATTTATCGACCTGACCCTGAGTGATGCCAGCAGCCAGCACCCCGTTGAAGACCAAACACCCAGCGAGGCAACGGCATGATTTTTACCATCGCCCGACGTGAACTACACAGCATGTTTCTGTCACCACTGGCGTGGACGGTGCTGGCGGTTTCGCAGTTAATCCTGGCCTGGATATTCTTCTCACAGATTGATGTCTTCTTTTCAATCCAGGAAGAACTCACCACTATGCCAAACGCGCCCGGTGTCACCGATCTGATCGCCGCACCGACACTGGAGATTGCCAGCGTTATCCTGTTGATGGTATCGCCGCTACTCACCATGCGCCTGCTCAGTGAAGAGCGCCGCAATGGTACGCTCTCACTGCTGTTTTCATCGCCGGTCAGTGTCAGCGAGATTGTGCTCGGTAAATTTTTTGGCATGGTACTGTTCTATATTATCCTGATTGGCATGATCAGCCTGATGCCACTATCACTGATGATGGGCACCGAACTTGATCTTGGCAAACTGGCCGCTGGCCTGCTGGGCCTGCTGTTATTACTCAGTTCATTCGCCGCCGCCGGGCTGTTTTTGTCATCACTCACTAGCAACCCGATCGTGGCCGCAATCAGCACCTTTGGCCTGTTGCTGTTGCTCTGGATTATCGACCAGAATGGCGGCAATAACTCAAGCGATAATATCTTTACCTATATTTCACTGACCCGTCACCTGACACCATTACTGCGCGGTATTGTTGACAGCATTGACCTCGCCTATTTTGGCCTGTTTATTATCACCTTCCTGTCACTCAGCATCCGTCAACTTGATGCGCAGCGATTACACCAGTAAGGGGCGGCGAGATGAAGACATCGAAAAAGATTCGCCTGCAACTACAGATCCAGAAGTGGATATTCACCCTGCTACTACTCTGCGCAGTTGGGCTTCTGTCATGGGCCAGCCAGAAATATCATCGCCAGTACGACTGGACCGCCGGACATCGCAACACTCTATCAGAGAGTAGTATTGAATTACTGCAGAGCATGGATGACCCAGTGACACTGAATGTTTATATACAGGATGATGCCACGCTAAAGACAGCCGTCGAAGAAATTCTTAACCGCTACAAACGCGAAAAGGACAATTTGAATTTCAAGATCATTAATCCCGATATTGATGTTGAAATGGCGCAGCTGGATCAGATTACTCGTTACGGCCAGGTGGTTATCAAGTACCAGGGTCGTAGTGAAACGGTTGCTTCATTGAGTGAGCAAACCCTGAGCAGCGCCATGCAGCGACTAACACACAGTGACGCACGCTCCGTTGTCTTTCTTTCTGGCCATGGTGAGCGCAAACCTGAGGGCAATGACAACACTGACTATGGTCAGTTTACCGCCATGCTGGCTAGTAAGGGTATCGTCAGCAGTGCACATCAGTTATTAAAGGGCGCCCTGCCGAATGACATGGATGTACTGGTCATTGCCTCACCGGAAAAACCTGTTCTCAAAGGTGAGCTCGAGCACATCAAAAAATATATCGAACAGGGTGGCAATTTACTCTGGCTGATGGACCCGGGCTCGGCCAATAACAAGCTCAACGGTCTGAGCGAACTGGCAAAAATGCTAAAGATTAAATTCATCGATGGCATTGTTGTCGACAACGATACCAATCTGCGTAACACGTTACGCATCCACCACCCGGCAATGCTCCCGGTTCTGGATTACTACCCACACGCGATCACCAAAAACCTGAATTACAACACGCTGTTCCCAGTTAGCCGTGGTGTGCTGGCAGAGAGTGATAGCGACTGGCAGAGTACGATTATTGCACAGTCATTGCCGCAGAGCTGGTCAGAGTCAAAAGACCTGGTTGGTGATTTTTTCTTCGATGCCAATTCCGGTGACCAGATCGGCCCGTTGCCAATAGTGATTGCACTCGAGCGCCCGCTAGGCAGTGACGGCAGCAATGCTGGCAAGGCATCACAGCGTATCGTCATTGCCGGTGATAGTGACTTTCTCGGCAATAGCTACATCGGTATGGGTGCCAACCTGACACTGGGCACGAATATCGTCGACTGGTTGAGTGGTGACGATGACCTGATCGCTATCGAAATTAAAAATGCCCCCGACACCCGCCTGCAGTTGGATGATACCGAGATATTTGCTATTGGTATTGGCTTCTTCATCTTATTACCTGCCGGCCTGTTAATG
>JAOUPA010000037.1 GCA_029880105.1 Gammaproteobacteria bacterium | reverse complement strand
GATGCGGCCAGAGAAATCAAAACACTGATCGAAGATAGTGTTGAGAAAGTTCGGATCGGCACTCAGCAGGTGGATAATTCTGGTGCGGCGCTGATGAGTATTGTTGATGGCATTAAAAAGGTATCTGATATTGTTACCGAAATTAATAATGCCAGTCAGCAGCAGGCACTGGGTATAGGTGAGGTAAATACTGCGGTTGCACATATGGATGATCGTATCCAGCAAAATGCGGCTTTTGTTGAGCAATCCAGTGCCGCAACTAAACGAATGAAGGATCAGGCCTCTGTGCTTAATGATGTTATTGCTTATTTTAAGCTTGCCAGTTCTACTACAGGCATCAGTTCTACTGCAGGTAATAAAGCAACAGGATCGCATCCATTAAAACTGGAGTCGCACTCCTGAGTAACTGGTTCTGTTATCTTTAATGTGTTGTGCCCTGCTGATGTCTAGTGTTGAAAGCAGTGTTAATGTGTTATAGTTCGCGGCCATAATTAACACCTTGATTTAACAATCTCGGCTTCCAGTTTTAGACGGGAGCCCTGCAACAAGCGACCCCTCGTAAAGGCCGCCACTGGAGAAAAAGATGCCTGTCATTACCCTTCCTGATGGTACTCAACGTTCTTATGACTCAGCTTTAACCGTTATGGCGGTGGCTGAGGATATTGGTCCCGGTCTGGCCAAGGCGACCCTGGCCGGTCGTGTTAATGGTCAGTTGGTTGATGCTTCCTTTCTGATCGAATCTGACGTGGACCTCGCTATTATCACTGGTAAAAGTGAAGAGGCGCTTGAGCTGATGCGTCATGACGGCGCGCATGTGATGGCGCAGGCGGTGCAGGAGCTCTACCCGGGAACACAGGTAACCATTGGCCCTGCAATCGAAAACGGTTTCTATTATGACTTTGCCCGTGATGAGGCATTTCACGAAGACGACCTGAGAAAAATCGAAGAGCGCATGCACGAGATTGTGAAGCGCGATTTACCAATTGAACGTGAAGTCATTGATCGCGACGAGGCGATCAGGGTATTCAGTGAGCTTGGTGAGCAGTACAAGGTCGAGATCATTGAAGATATTATTCCTGAAGGCGAAGAGGTCACGATTTACCGGCAGGGTGACTGGTTTGATGTCTGCCGTGGCCCGCATCTGCCGAGTACCGGTAAGCTGGGTAACGGCTTTAAGTTAATGAAGCTGGCGGGTGCCTACTGGCGTGGCGATTCCAATAACAAAATGTTGCAGCGAATTTATGGTACTGCATGGCCTGACAAGAAACAGCTGAAGCAGTATCTGCACCAGCTGGAAGAGGCTGAGAAGCGCGATCACCGAAAGCTGGGTAAGAAGCTGGGGCTGTTCCACTCCCAGGAAGAAGCACCGGGGATGGTGTTCTGGCACGACAAAGGCTGGTCGATCTACCTTACTGTGCAGGATTACATTCGTAAGAAGTTGCGCCTGAATGGTTACCAGGAAATTCACACGCCACAGATCGTTGATCGCAGCCTGTGGGAAAGGTCGGGTCACTGGGATAAATTCGGTGACATGATGTTTACCACACATTCCGAGCATCATGATTACGCGATCAAGCCGATGAATTGCCCCTGCCACATCCAGGTGTTCAATCAGGGCCTGAAGAGCTACCGAGATCTGCCGCTACGCCTGGCCGAATTCGGTTCCTGTCACCGTAACGAACCATCCGGTACCTTGCATGGCCTGATGCGCGTGCGTAACTTTGTGCAGGATGATGCGCATATCTTCTGTACTGAAGATCAGTTGCAGGATGAAGTGTCCGCATTCATTGATCTGGTTTACGAGGTCTATGCCGACTTTGGCTTTACCGAAATTCTGGTAGCGCTCTCAACTCGTCCTGAACAGCGTGTTGGTGACGATGCCGCCTGGAACAAGGCAGAAAAGGCGCTGGAAGTTGCGCTCGATAATAAAGGCCTGGACTGGAAGCTACAGCCAGGTGAGGGTGCGTTCTATGGACCAAAAATTGAATTTGTGTTGAAAGACTGTCTGGGCAGGCAATGGCAGTGTGGCACCATGCAGGTCGATTTTTCGATGCCCGGACGACTGGATGCGCAGTACGTCGCTGAGGACGATACCCGTAAGGTACCGGTGATGTTGCACCGGGCAATTTTGGGCTCGGTTGAGCGCTTTATCGGGATTTTGATCGAAGAGCATGAGGGTCGATTCCCGCTGTGGCTGGCACCGGTTCAGGCAGTAATTATGAACATTACCGACAAACAGGCCGAATTTGCCAAAAAAGTGCAACAAATGCTTGCTGAACAGGGATTTAAGGTCGAATTGGACTTGAGAAATGAGAAGATCGGCTTTAAAATCCGCGAGCACACAATACAACGGGTTCCTTATATGCTGGTGATCGGTGATAAGGAGCTAGAGAATAATTCAGTGGCCGTGCGCACGCGAAGTGGTGAGGACCTGGGATCAATGTCTATCGAAGACCTGATCAGCTGGTTCTCTAATGAGATCGCGCGCCGCGGTTCTGCTGTTTTGGAGGAATAAAAGATCGCTGCACCTAAAAAGACATTGCTGAATGAGGCTATCACCTACCCGGAAATCAGGGTTATTGATGAAAATGGTGAGCAGCTGGGTATTCTTACCAGCCAGGAAGCATTAGCTAAAGCTCAGGAAGCGGGTTTGGATCTAGTGGAAGTTTCTCCTAATGCGGAGCCACCGGTGTGCCGAATCATGGATTTTGGCAAGTTTCGTTTTGAAAATAGTAAACAGAAACAGGGCGCCAAGAAGAAGCAGAAAAAGACACAGGTTAAGGAAATCAAGTTTCGCCCAAGGACTGAAATTGGCGATTACAACGTAAAAGTTAAACAATTGCGTAAATTCCTCGAAAATGGGGATAAGACCAAAGTCACCATGCGTTTCCGTGGTCGTGAGTTTGCGCATCAGGAATTGGGTATGGAGTTGCTGAAGCGAGTCGTAGCCGATCTTGAAGAAGTTTCTAATGTCGAGCAGATGCCCGGCATGGAAGGTCGCCAGATGGTAATGCTACTGGGGCCAAAAAAGAGCAAATAAGCTCAAAGCAGTACGAGTGGACCGGTTACAAGTTTCAGGATGAACACCGAGTCTGTTTTTGAAGAACATATACAACTGGAGATGGCAACATGCCTAAAATCAAGTCAAACCGCGGCGCAGCCAAGCGCTTTCGCCGCACCGGTTCTGGTAGTTTAAAACGCGGTAAATCACACCGTCGTCATATTCTGACCAAAAAGAGCACCAAACGTAAACGTCATCTGCGCGAAGCATCATCGGTTCATGAAAATGACATCAAGATGATTAACCGCCTGATCCCTTACATTTAATTGTTGCGAAGCTAACCGGAGAATAGAGAAATGCCAAGAGTAAAAAGAGGTGTACAGGCCAGAGCTAAGCACAAAAAAGTATTAGCCAAAGCCAAAGGTTATTATGGTGCGCGCAGCCGAGTATATACGGTTGCCCATCAGGCCGTAATTAAAGCGGGCCAGTATGCATACCGCGACCGTCGTGTTAAAAAACGTACATTCCGTTCATTGTGGATTGCACGTATCAATGCGGCAGCCCGTCAGTGTGATATGTCATACAGCCGTTTAATTGATGGCCTGAATAAAGCAGGTATTGAAATGGACCGTAAAGTACTGGCTGACCTGGCCATTCACGATATGGTTGCATTTGGTCAGATTGCTGAGAAAGCCAAGCAAGCCCTGGCCGCTTAATACTGATTGAAAAAATGTCAGGCCATCAGGTCTGAGAATGATCGGTATGTAAATACGAAGGGGGAAGCTGGCTTCCCCCTTTTTTTGTTTTGAGTATTTTCTGAAAAAATTGTTATCGATGTTTTCGAAACGGAAGAAAAAAAACCTTTTCTCTTCTACTTTTAGGTAACAGTTATTAAAGATTAACGTGCTAGACACTGTATACAAAGTAAGGCAGGAGAGTTAAGTGGATTTACCCAAACTGGTCGCTGATGCACAGGCTGAAATTGCAGCGGCAGATGATCTGGAAACACTCGATCAGATACGTGTTTCCTATCTTGGCAAAAAAGGTGGACTCACTGCTTTATTAAAAAGCCTTGGTAACCTGCCCGCTGACCAGCGTAAAGATGCTGGCCAGAAAATTAATGATGCCAAGCAGGGTGTTCAGCAATCCATCGAAGCGCGTAAATCCATACTTGAGGCAGCCTGGTTACAGGCAAAGCTGGCCAGTGAGTGTGTAGATGTTACCCTGCCAGGACGAGGCCAACAGACCGGTGGCCTGCATCCAGTAACACGCACGATGCAGCGTATCGAGAGTCTATTTGCTCAGCTCGGATTTTCTGTTGTCGAAGGTCCGGAAATTGAAGATGACTTTCACAACTTTGAAGCGCTGAATATTCCTGAGTCACACCCTGCACGTGCCATGCACGATACCTTTTATTTTGATGCGCAGACATTACTGAGAACGCATACCTCACCGGTGCAGATTCGCCACATGGAATCGGAGCAGCCACCGTTGCGTATTATCGCGCCAGGCCGTGTCTATCGTTGTGATTCTGATTTAACACATACACCAATGTTCCATCAGGTCGAAGGCCTGCTGGTCGATGAGCGTGTGAACTTTGCCGATCTGATGGGCACACTATCAGATTTCCTGAAACTGTTTTTTGAAAACGAGAACCTGCAAACCCGGTTCCGCCCTTCTTATTTTCCGTTCACCGAGCCTTCGTCTGAAGTCGATATTCAGTGTGTAATGTGTGAAGGTGAAGGTTGCCGGGTTTGTGGCCATACCGGCTGGCTGGAAGTGCTGGGTTGTGGCATGGTGCACCCAAAAGTGTTTGAGGCCGTGAATATCGATAATGAAAAATTCACCGGTTATGCCTTTGGCATGGGTGTAGAGCGTCTGGCGATGCTGCGATATGGTGTGAATGATCTTCGCCTGTTCTTCGAGAACGATCTCAAATTTTTAAAGCAGTTCGCTTAAGGGGTTGATGTATGAAGATTAGCGAACAGTGGTTGAGGACCTGGGTAAGTCCAAACATTTCTACTGAAGAGATGTGTGACCAGCTGACCATGGCAGGCCTTGAAATTGATGGCGTAGAGCCTGTGGCTGGTGCGTTTAATAATGTCGTGGTGGCACGCGTTGAGTCACTGGAAAAACACCCCGATGCAGACAAGCTGAATGTCTGCCAGGTGACTGATGGCAGCGAGACACTACAGATCGTTTGTGGTGCCTCGAATGTACGTGCTGGCCTGATAATTCCACTGGCAAAAATTGGTGCGGTATTACCCGGTGATTTCAAGATCAAGCCTGCAAAACTGCGCGGTGTCGAATCATCTGGCATGCTCTGTTCTGAGAAGGAACTGGGTCTGGCTGAGCAGGCGGATGGTCTGATGGAGCTGCCTGAAGATGCACCAGTCGGAGCAAATCTGCGTGAGTATCTCGGGTTGGATGATAACTGTATTGAAATTGATTTAACGCCCAACCGCGGTGACTGTCTGAGCATTGCTGGAATTGCCCGCGAGCTGGGTACCTTGAATCAGTGTGATGTCAGTGCCGAGGTATGCGCGCCTGTAGCGGCGAGCGGTAATGAGGTTTTTCCGGTAGATATTCAGGCAGGTGATGCCTGTAGTCATTATGCTGGTCGTGTTATTACCGGTGTTAATTGTAAGGCAGCAACACCAATCTGGATGCTGGAGCGCCTGCGGCGTGCAGGTATCCGTGGCCTGGGGCCGATTGTTGATATCACCAACTACGTTATGCTTGAGCTGGGTCAGCCGATGCATGCCTTTGACCTGGCTACACTGGATGGCGGCATGCAGGTACGCTTTGCCAGAAAAGGTGAAAAAATCACCCTTCTTGATGGTAAATATATCGATCTTGACGAAGAGACGTTAGTTATTGCAGACAGCAGCAAGCCACTGGCACTGGCCGGAGTTATGGGTGGTGAAGGTTCGGGTGTGAGTGACGCAACGACGTCAATTTTCCTCGAAAGCGCCTTTTTTAATCCTGAGAATATTGCTGGCAAAGCCAGGAGCTATGGACTGCATACCGATTCATCACACCGTTTTGAGCGTGGTGTTGATCCACAGTTGCAGGTGAAAGCCATAGAACGCGCTACTGCGCTGGTGTTAGAAATTTGCGGTGGCCAGGCAGGCCCAGTGATAGAGAAATCCAGTGATAAGTATTGCACTGAAAGACCTGCGATATATTTGCGGCAGGCCCGTATTCAGCGCCTGCTCGGTATAGAAATGCCTGCCAGTGAAGTCGAAGCCATTTTACAGCGCCTTGAAATGAAAGTTGAGAACGTGGCTGGAGGCTGGCAGGTGACGCCACCGAGTTTCCGCTTTGATATCTCGATTGAAGCCGATTTGCTGGAAGAGCTGGTTAGAATTTACGGTTACAACAATATCCCAAGAACGCAGCCAGCCTATCAGGGGCAGATGAAACCACAGACCGAATACCAGGTGTCTACTTCGGTGCTGCGTAGTGCACTGGTCAATCGTGGTTATTTTGAAGCGATCACCTATAGTTTTGTCGACCCCAAATTCCAGAAAATACTTGATCCTGAAAATCATGCAATCAAACTGGCCAATCCGATTTCATCGGAAATGTCAGTGATGCGAACCAATCTGTGGCCGGGCCTGATTCATGCTGTGCGCCACAATCTTAACCGTCAGCACACTCGCGTGCGCCTGTTTGAAACTGGCCTGTGCTTCAAGCCGAATAATGAGGCACTACCTATTCAGACGGCTATGATTGCCGGCGCTATCTGTGGTGATTTACAGCCAGAGCAGTGGTCGGCAAAAACTCGAAAGGTCGACTTCTTTGATGTTAAAGGTGATGTTGAAGCGTTACTGGCGACGACTGGTAAAGCCTGTGTGTTTGAAGCGGCAAGTCATCCTGTTCTGCATCCGGGGCAATCAGCTCGTATTTCAATCGACGGTACTGTGGCTGGCTGGGTTGGGGCGTTGCACCCGGAGGCTTCAAAACAGCTGGATCTGGATGAAAATGTGTATATCTTTGAATTAAGACTCGATATCCTCAAGTCGGCGATTTTACCGAAGTTTTCTCCATTATCGCGTTACCCAGAAGTAAGAAGAGATCTGGCTATCGTCGTTGATGAAAATGTAAGCGTACAGTCGATTCAGGACTGTATTACAGAAATTTCCTCAGATTTATTGCAGAATATCCAGATATTCGATATATATACTGGTAAGGGGGTCGATTCAGGACGGAAAAGTGTCGCTTTAGGCTTGATTTTACAGGACTTTTCGCGCACTCTTACCGACCAGGACGTAGAAACTGAAGTAGAAAATGTGGTTTCTTCACTAAAACAAAAATTTGCTGCTACACTTCGGGAGTAGGTATGGCATTAACGAAAGCTGATTTGGCAGAAAGCCTGTACGAAGAACTCGGTCTCAACAAACGTGAGGCCAAAGAACTGGTAGAACTATTCTTTGAAGAAGTTCGTGCAGCACTGGGTGACGCTAATCACGTCAAACTCTCAGGTTTTGGCAATTTTATCCTCAGGGATAAGACCGAAAGACCCGGTCGTAACCCTAAAACAGGAGAAGAAATTCCAATCTCTGCCCGTCGAGTCGTTACATTCAGACCAGGTCAAAAACTGAAGCAACGAGTAGAAGCTTATGCTGGAAGCGAGCAACAATAACGAATTACCAACAATACCGGGCAAACGCTATTTCACCATTGGTGAAGTCAGTGAGTTGTGCGGTGTTAAATCACACGTCCTGCGCTACTGGGAGCAGGAGTTCACGCAGCTAAAACCCGTTAAACGTCGTGGTAATCGTCGTTACTATCAGCGTCATGACGTTATCCTGATTCGCCAGATTCGCAGCCTGCTTTATGATCAGGGTTACACCATAGGTGGTGCACGCCAGAAACTGACTGGCGAAGAAGTTGCGGATGATAACAACCAGAGCCAGCAGATCGTGCGTCAGATGAGAACCGAACTGGAAGAGTTGCTGGTTCTTTTCAAAAGCTAATTCACTGCTTTTCCCGAAAAACTTTTAATTCTGATCTTATAACTTACCCCCGTTTCAGGTATCCTATGCGACCTTTACGGGACGTAGCGCAGCTTGGTAGCGCACTTGACTGGGGGTCAAGTGGTCGGAGGTTCGAATCCTCTCGTCCCGACCAAAAATAGTTTGAAAAGCCCACAATCGTGGGCTTTTTTTATGTACCCTTATCAGCTAATTTCCTTCTAGATCTTGTTACGAATAATACTGTTTATGAAAGACGCAACACCACAGACTATTTACCTCAAAGATTACACCCAGCCCGCTTACTGGATCACCGATGTGGACTTGGTTTTTAATCTCGAAGAACAACAAACTACGGTTACTTCCACTTTAACGCTGAAAAAAAATGAAGCCGTCGCAGGTGAGCAGCCGCTGGTTCTACAGGGTGAAGAGTTAATGCTTGAGGGTGTCTCGATTGATGGCAGATTACTTGATAGCTCTGAGTATGAGATCGGCGAGACCGAACTGACAATTCCTTCTGCACCAGCTGTGTTCCAGCTGGAAATCAGGACTATTATCAAGCCACAGGAAAATACCTCGCTTGAGGGCCTGTATAAATCCAGTGGTAATTTCTGTACCCAGTGCGAGGCGGAAGGTTTCAGGAAGATTACCTACTTCCTTGATCGCCCGGATGTTATGGCAAAATTTACCACGACAATTTATGCCGATAAGGAAAAATACCCGGTACTGCTGTCGAACGGTAATCCGGCAGGTTCGGGGGATTCTGAAAATGGTCGTCACTGGGCAAGGTGGGATGACCCGTTCAAGAAACCCTGTTACCTGTTTGCGTTGGTAGCAGGTGATCTTGCATATATCGAAGATCATTTTAAAACTATATCAGGCAGGAATGTCTGTTTGCGTATTTATGTGCAGCACCACAATACCGATCAGTGTGATCATGCAATGCGCTCACTGGTTAAATCCATGCAGTGGGATGAACAGGTTTATGGCCGTGAGTATGATCTGGATGTGTATAACATTGTTGCCGTTGATGACTTTAATATGGGCGCGATGGAGAACAAGGGGCTGAACGTCTTTAATTCCAAATACGTACTGGCAAAAAAAGAGACTGCGACCGATGTGGATTTCATTAATATCGAAGCGGTGATCGGGCACGAGTATTTTCATAACTGGAGCGGTAACCGTGTTACCTGTCGTGACTGGTTCCAGCTAACGTTAAAGGAAGGCCTGACGGTTTTTCGTGACCAGTGTTTTACTGCAGATATGAATGCGCCAACACCGAAACGTATTGATGATGTGAATATATTGCGCACTGCGCAGTTTGCCGAAGATGCCGGGCCGATGGCGCACCCGATCCAGCCGGATGCCTATCTTGAAATTAATAACTTCTACACCGTCACGGTTTATAACAAGGGCGCAGAAGTGATTCGTATGATTCACATCATTCTGGGCGAGGAAGGTTTTAGAAAAGGCATGGACCTGTATTTTGAGCGTCATGATGGCCAGGCCGTGACCACGGAAGATTTTATTAGTGCGATGGAAATGGCAAACGGTATCGAACTCAAACAGTTCAGGCGTTGGTATAAACAGTCAGGCACCCCCGAAATTTCGGTGCTGGAGTCTTACGATGCAGCAGCTCAATGTTATCGACTGACTTTAAAGCAGGCTACACCCGCAACTCCTGAACAGGAAAACAAACAGGCCTTTGATATTCCTGTGCGTGTTGGCTTGTTATCTGCTTCGGGTGATGATATGCCAGTGGTCTATGGTGGCGCTAAAAATACTTCACACACACTTCGTTTAATCGAAGATGAACAGCATTTTGTTTTTGATGAAGTAAAAGAAAAACCAGTACTCTCATTATTAAGGGATTTTTCAGCACCGGTAAAAATTAAATTTGATCGCTCAGATGAAGAACTGGCCTTCTGTGTTGCCAATGATAGCGATGGTTTTAATCGCTGGGATGCCGGTCAGCAACTGGCAATTAGAATCATCCTGAATGCGGTGAGCGGTGATCAGGAATTATTGGTACCTGATTATATTATTTCGGCCTATCAGAAAACGCTGCAGAATATAACGCTGGATAGTTCACTCACTGCCAGGGCACTGACCCTGCCATCACAGGCCTATATTTCCGAGATGATGGAGGTGGTTGATGTCGATGCGATTCATCATGCACAAAAGCAGATGGAAACTGCACTGGGTGCGAATCTCTTTGCTGATTGGCAGGCAGCTTATCAGCGCTGTGAATCGGTCGAGTACGACCTGTCACCTGCATCGATGGGTGCGCGTGCCCTGAAGAATACAGCGCTGTCGTATATGGTTGCCAGTGGTAATCAGCAGGGTGAGGCACTGGCGCTGCGGCAGTTTAAGCAGGCTGACAATATGACCGATCAGCTGGCGGCATTCCGCGTACTGGTGCATCATGCCTGCAGATCACGCGATCAGGTAATCGAGTCCTTCTACCAGCAGTGGCAGCACGACCAGCTGGTCATGGACAAGTGGTTCACGATTCAGGCGACTGCGCCACAGGCCGATACACTACAACGTGTTGAGCAGCTGTTCGAGCATAAGGATTTTGACCTGAGAAATCCGAACCGCGTGCGTTCTTTGCTGGGAGCGTTCTGCTCGGGTAATCCGATCTGTTTCCACGTTCCGACGGGAGAGGGTTATCGCCTGCTGGGTCGTTATATCGAGCAGCTCAATGATCTGAATCCACAAATTGCCTCGCGGCTGACGACACCGCTGACGCGCTGGAAGCGTTTTGATCAGCAGCGACAGATGCAGATGAAATCTGAGCTGGGCAGGCTAAAACAGTTGCCCCAGTTATCGCGCGATGTGTACGAACTGGTGGATAAAAGCCTGAATTGATAATTCCTTTGGTCTATGAAAAGATGCCGTTCATCATTTCACGAATCTGAGCTGTCGAATTTTCGTCATTTTCTTATGCATGGATGCGTGAAAGCGCTACAATCTTGAATTATATTCATTTAGTCAGGGTATTGTTCTGACTAATACAGGTTAATTTTACTGGTCATACGCTGGAGTCACTTATTATGGGTAATGTAGTTTCCCTCTTCGAAAACGAACAAAAAGACGAAGAAAAACCGATCGTACTACTGGCTGACGATGACCCATCTATCCGCCTGATGATTAGACACGTGCTGGAAGATGAGAACTACGAAATTGTAGAAGCTGAAGATGGACTGGATGCGATCAGGGCCGTGGAAAAACAGAGGCCGGCGGTCATTCTACTGGATGCCATCATGCCGGGCCTGGACGGCTTTACCACCTGTCAGCAGATCAAGGATCGGGGTTATTCGGATATTCCTGTGATGATGATTACTGGTCTGGATGATGAGGCCTCGGTCGAACGTGCCTATGATGTTGGCGCGGTAGATTACATCACCAAACCGATTAAATGGGCAGTGCTCAAGCACCGTGTTCGCACCATCGTGCAGCGTGTGGTAGCGGAACGAAAGATTCAACGCCTCGAATATAGAGACTCCTTAACCCAGTTGCCCAACCGCCTGCTGTTCGTTGATCGCCTGGAACAGGCGCTGACGCGTGCAGAGCGGCATAGGGAATCACTGGCACTGATGGTGGTCGATATTGATGATTTTAAACTGGTCAATGATTCCTTTGGTCATGAAGCCGGTGATCTGCTGATCAAGGCCGTGGGTGACCTGTTGTCGAAATCACTACGCCGTGCCGATACCGTGGCACGTCTGGGTGGCGATGAATTTGCCATCGTCATTGAAAATGTTAATGGTGTTGAGGATGCCATTTCTATCGCCGATAACCTGACGACAGTGCTTGAGCACAATGTGCGTCTGGATAACCAGGAAACCTTTACTAGTGCCAGTGTTGGCATTGCCCTGTATCCAGATGATGGTGCTGATGCAGGCACACTATTAAAGAATGCTGATACCGCCATGTTCCGTGCCAAGGAAAATGGCCGTCGTTGCTTCCAGTTTTATAAACCGGAGATGAGTGTGACAGCGATGGAACGGCTGGACCTGGAAAACAGTATACGTAACGCAATGGATAACAATGAGCTGGTGATTCATTACCAGCCGACAATAGACGTACATAACAATGAAATTGCCGGTGTCGAGGCGCTGTTACGTTGGCAGCACCCTGAAAAAGGCATGATTGAGCCGGATGACTTTATACCAGTGGCCATTGAGAGTGGTTTGATTGTAGCGATTGGCGACTGGATGATCACGACTATCTGCCACCAGCTACGTGTCTGGAAAGATGCCGGTATGGAAAATCCGAATGTCTCCATTAATCTCGCGGCCAGGCAATTTAAAGATGGTAACCTGACAGCGACCTTTATACAGGCAATGGACAAGTATGAAATCGAGGGTTCGGAGTTAACAATTGAAGTTACTGAAGCAACACTCACCTGTAGTGAAGGCGAGATCGAGGCCACACTGAACAAGTTACACGATATGGGTGTAAAAATAGCCGTCGATGATTTCGGTATTGGTTTTGCGTCATTGACCAACCTTAAAGACCTGCCGATTGATGTCGTCAAGGTTGACGAAAAATTTGTCTCTGGTGTGCCCGATAATGAAAAGGACGTGGCAGTGGTGACGGCTATTGCTGGCCTGACCCGTGGTCTGAAACTGAAATTGCTTGCCGAGGGCATCGAAAACGAACGACAGCTGAATATGCTCAAAAGTGTTGGTTGCTCGTTGGCCCAGGGCTACTACTGGAGCAAGGCACTGCCTGCAGATCAGTACGAACAGTTCTACCTGAATCGTTTTTACAATCTCGGTTAACTCTCTTTGTCGCCGATCGAAAGGGATTTGATCGGCTTAAACATTTTCATTCCCCTGAACTGGTTGTGCTGCATCTCGGTAATCTGCCGATGTACCGCTTCTTTCCAGTGAATCTCCGGGTTATAGCCCAAAAGTTCTCTTGCCTGGTTATTGCTGACGCCGGTCTCTTCCAGCAGGTGCACAATGCTGCGCGTGATTAGCGGCTCCCACGGCAACAGCGGGTCGAGCCTTTCCATGAGCCAGGCGACGCCATAGGCGGCAAAAAAAGGTACGCTGAAATGTGGCCTGGGATAATCAAAGTGGTCACCAATGTAGTCGATGACTTCACGCACAGTGGGTATTTCAGGGCCAACAATGTTGAATGCGGCATAAGGCGGTAGCTGCGGTGCCAGTGCTGCGCGGACAAAGGCCTGGCCAATATCCCTGCCATCGATGATCGGTAGGCCGGTTTTGCCGCCTGAGACCCACGGTACCAGGTGTGTTTTTAGTCGGGGTAGCAGTAGCGGCAGTATACCCAGCGAATAGCGGCTGCCGGCAAAAATCCCCAGCCGTAAATTCACCATCGACATACCACGGTGGGCATTTTCCTGCATATAGTTTTCGATGGCGATAATGTTGTTCAGGTGCGGCCAGAAGCGATGTGATATGCCGGGTGCGTAGGCATTGCTGGATGACTTTGGCGCGGCCGCACTGGTGGTACTGATATTAATAAAGCGCTTCACTCGCCATTCCAGTGCCTTGTCGATGAGCTGGAGTGATGGATCGAGATAAAGCTGTTTTGATTCCTTCTTTTTACCCCATACCGCAGACCACGCCGCGCAGTGGCAAACAATGTCGGCACCGGTGAGCACGCGGTGCATATACTCCGGGTCACGAAGGTCGCCTTCGCGTACCTCGCCACTAAATTCGGCAATAAGCTTTCGACGGTCGCGGCAGGCTGCGATAATATGCAGGTCTTTGTGACCGATCTGGGTCAGCTCTTCCAGAACGTGGCTGCCGACAAAGCCGGTGGCGCCGGTCACAACGATAGAATGAGACATAACTCAACCCAGAATTAGACAGTTGTATTAAATATTGCATAATTTGGTAGTGGGCACAAGCGAACATCCTGCAGTTCTACGGTAAGAGGAAAGAGAATAATGAAAATACTGGTTACCGGTGCCAGCCGTGGCATCGGCCTGGAAATGGTGCGCTATGGTATGGATCACGGCTGGGATGTGCTGGCCTGCTGCCGTCACCCGCAACGTGCCGAGAAGCTGCTATCGACGGCGCAGCTATCTAATGGCCGGGTGAAGGTCTATCTGGCGGATATGTCTGAACTGGCGACCCTGCAGGCACTGGCGTATGAGCTACGCCACGAGGCCATCGACATGCTGATCAATAACGCCGGTGTATATGGCTCGGATAAAAATAGTTTTGGCCAGGTCGATGCCCACGACTGGCTGGAGACCTTCAAGGTTAATAGCATTGCGCCGATGAAGTTGTCTGAGCTGTTTGTTGAGCAGCTATCCATTGGTGGGGAAAAAATCATCGCCTGTCTGAGCAGCAAAATGGGCAGCATGGCATACAATGCCTCTGGTGGTAGCTACATCTACCGCTCCAGCAAGGCGGCACTCAATGCCGTGGTCAAGAGTATGTCACTCGATCTTGCCGACAGGGGAATCAAATGCGTTGCCCTGCATCCGGGCTGGGTGAAAACCGATATGGGTGGCCCGCAGGCAGAAATCAGTACAAAGGAGAGTGTGAGCCAGATGTTCGAGACCCTGTGCAATCTGAAAATCGAAGATAGTGGACGCTTTATCGATATCGACGGTAGTGATATTCCATGGTGATAAAAAATGCGAACAATATGTCATTAGATTTCCCCAGCGATGACCTTGATCAGTTGAAAAAACTGGTCAGGCAGGCGGCGATAGAGGAGCTACTGCCCGATTTTGGCAAGCGCGAGTTTACTTACAAGGAAGACCACAGCGTTA
>JAOUPA010000155.1 GCA_029880105.1 Gammaproteobacteria bacterium | reverse complement strand
TGTTGCCGCATCCAGCTCTGCTCTTTTTTCTGGCGTATAAACAGGAACACTCGGTCTGGTCAGCCAGTCAACAGCAATAATAATTTGCCCAAGAATCCAGCGAATTGCCTTAAACACATAACTCATCATCAACACTCTAACTTAAAATTATTTAAACTCGCCATGTGCCTGAAGATCTGCATGATACGACGATCTCACCATCGGCCCACTGGCTACATGGGTAAAGCCCATTTCCATACCAGCTTTATACAACTCATCAAACTCATCAGGAGTAATGTAACGCGAAACTGGCAGGTGGTGTTTGCTTGGTTGTAAATATTGGCCCAACGTTAACATTTCAACATTGTACTCACGCATATCGCGCATCACTTCCAGCACTTCGTGCATCTCTTCACCAAGCCCCAACATTAGGCCTGATTTTGTCGGCACATCTTTATTTGCTGCCTTGAACTGCTTGAGCAAATTCAATGACCACTCGTAATCAGCACCAGGACGACATTGTTTATACAGACGCGGCACCGTTTCAAGATTGTGATTGAATACATCCGGCGGTGATTGATTCAGGATTTCCAGCGCCACTTCCAGTCGGCCACGAAAATCCGGCACCAGTGTTTCAATTTCTATCTCTGCATTGGCCGCACGAATTTTATCGATACAGTTAACAAAATGCTTGGCGCCACCATCCCTCAAATCATCGCGGTCAACAGAAGTAATAACAACATACTTCAGCTTCATTGCCTGAATAGTTTCAGCAAGTTTGGCCGGTTCATTTTCATCCAGTGGCGCAGGTCGTCCATGGCCGACATCACAGAACGGGCAACGTCGGGTACAGATATCACCCATAATCATAAACGTAGCCGTGCCTTTACCAAAGCACTCACCCAGATTGGGACAGGCCGCCTCTTCACAAACAGTGTGTAGCTTCTGGTCGCGTAAGACCGCTTTTAATTTTTTCGCATTGGGATGAAACGGTGACTTGGCACGAATCCAGTCGGGCTTGCGCAGGCGCTCTGTGGACTGCTCAACCTTAATCGGGATACGCGCTACTTTTTCTGCCCCTTTGTGCTTTTCACCGACGACTGCACGACGAGGCGATTTTTTATCTGACAACTCTGATGACATAACGCGTTTATTACTCTTTAACTTCAATAAGCTGGCTGTATTTCAGTTGCCGCCCGAGACTGGATAACAGCTGCTGGCTGAGCGTTTCAAAATTAACCTCGGCCAGATCCGCAATCTGTGTCACTTTCAGCCCTTCGTAGCCACAGGGATTAATTCTATCAAATGGCTCAAGATCCATGTCCACATTTAACGCAATGCCATGAAAGCAACGGCCATGACGAATACGTAACCCCAGCGCAGCGATTTTTTTATCATCGACATAGACACCCGGTGCATCACGTCGTGATACGGCAGTAATACCGTATTCTGAGAGCACATCGATAATGGCATTTTCAAGTCGGGTCACCAGCTCACGCACACCGATACCCAGTCGATGGATATCAAGTAGAAGATAGGCGATTAGCTGACCGGGTGCGTGGTAGGTCACCTGGCCACCCCGATCCACCTGGACAACCGGAATATCGCCTGTGTTTAACAAATGCTCAGGCTTGCCCGCCTTTCCCAGAGTAAAGACACGCGGATGCTGCAGCAGCCAAACTTCATCTTCGGTATGCTCATTGCGCCCATCGGTGAACTGCTGCATGGCTTGCCAGGTTGGCTCGTAATCCTGCAGCCCCAGTTGGCGCACTCGTAGATTCATCAATTAACTAGATAGCGAAAGTAACGTGTTCGCAGGCCGTCAACTCCATATAAATCGAATCTAGCTGATCTTTACTTTGTGCACGGATAACGACAGTGATGGCAGTGTAGTTGCCGTTACTGCTCGGACGCATCTTGATTGCACCCTCACCCAGATCGGGCACATGACGATTCATGATTTCAACAACCGCGCACTCCAGCTCAGGACAGGTTTTACCCATCGCCTTAATCGGAAATTCGCAGGGGAACTCAAACAGGGTCTCCTGCTGTTCTGAATTATTCTGGTTCTCGTCACTCATTACTACGCCTGTCGTAATTTTTGTTTGTAGTCCTGATATATATGGATCATTTTCTTCCATACAAGACCCGCTTTTGCATCTCCGACATCTTTACCATTGAGTCGTATTACTGGTGCAATTTCGCGTGTCGAACTGGTCAGCCATATTTCATCAGCATCATCCAGTTCGTTCATTGCAATTTGCCGAATCTCAGACTTAATATCATTCTCCTGAGCGAGCTCAATCACCAGGTCACGTGTTATTCCCGGCAACAAATGCTTGCTGATTGGCGGTGTAATCAGCACGCCATTTTTTACCATGAAAAAATTGCTAGCCGTGCCTTCTGTGACAAAACCATCTCGAACCAGAACTGCATCAATCACTCCCGCCTGCGTAGCCTGCTCACGCAACATTACATTGGCAACCAGTGAAATTGATTTGATATCACAGGCGTGCCAGCGAAAATCATCAATAGTTACGGTTTCAATCCCTCTTGCCAGAACATCAACATCAATAGCACCTACCTGCAGCACCATCATAAAAATAGTAGGACATTTATCCGGCTGAATTTTTAAATCCCGGACTGGATGTTTACCACGTGTTATCTGCATATATATTGCACGATCTTCACCCGGATTTTTTTCCAGCAGCTGATCAAAAATAGTTTTCCAGGCTTCATTATCGAATGGGTTATCCAGGCTGATACGTGACAGGCTATTCTGTAGTCGCTGCAGGTGCTCATCGACACGCAGCGGCCTGCGGCCAAAAACTGGGATCACCTCGTAAATTCCATCACCAAACAAAAAACCACGATCAAGTACAGAGACCGTAGCCTGCTCTATCGGCAAATACTCGCCATTTAAATATACGATTTTTTCTGACATTAGTTAAACAACTTAAGCACGTAATCTTTGGCAACCTGGAAGAAATTTCCCCGCTCTACACGCTGCAGCGCAACCAGTGGCACACTCTCCAACTCTTCATTATTCAGGGTAATGCGAACCTCGCCCAGTTGACTACCCTTTTGCAATGGCGCAGTGATGTCGGCGTCAACATTCATCAGCGCATCAAGTTGTTTGTATGCCCCCCTTGGAATAGTGACATGCAAATCACTCGCCAGCCCTAGTGCGACCATCTCTTTCTCTCCTTCCCAGACGCGTGACTCATTCAGCGTCTCACCAGCTGCATACAGCTTGTGCGTTTCGTAAAAACGGAAGCCATAATTTAATAAAGACTGGCTCACCGACGCACGCGCCTCCTCACTGGCTGTACCCAGCGCAACTGAGATAAGGCGCATATCTCCACGTTTGGCTGAAGATACCAGGCAGTAGCCTGCAGATTCAGTATGCCCGGTTTTAAAACCATCGACTGTCTTGTCACGCCACAATAATTTATTACGGTTGTACTGCTTTATGCTGTTATAGGTAAATTCTTTCTCAGCATACAACTTATAATGCTCCGGGAACTCTTTGATTATCACACGAGCCATTGTCGCAATATCACGTGCTGTTGTGAGATGTTCAGGATCAGGCCAGCCCGTACTGTTTTTGTAATTCGTATTCGTCATACCTAGCTTAATCGCATATTGATTCATCAAATCGACAAAAGCATTTTCATTGCCCGCTACGTGCTCAGCCAACGCAACACTGGCATCATTACCTGACTGGATAATCAACCCCTTTAGCAGAAGCTCAACGCTGACCTTGGAGCCCACTTCCACGTACATGCGTGAACCACCCATACGCCACGCCTTCTCACTGATAGTGACCACGTCATCCATCTTCAAGCGGCCAGCTTCCAGTTCTTTGTAGATCACATAAGACGTCATCATCTTGGTAATACTGGCTGGCTCAATCTGGGCATCGGCATCCTGCTCTACCAGTATCTCACCACTATCAAAATCAATTAATAGATAGTTTTTCGCAGCCACCTGTGGTGGTGCTGGCACAGGCATTATTGCAGCAGCAGATAGCTGATAAATCATCAACCATACAGTGAATAAAAAAAGCAAAATAGTTTTGATATTTTTTGTCTCTATCATTTTAAAAACTCTAACTCTCTCATTTGTATGCAACAATTCTTACATTATGGTGATTAATTTCTTTCAACTGCAGCAACAGTTTTTCAGCCGACTCTTCAGTTGGCAGCGGACCAATTCTGACGCGATATAAAACCTTGCCCTGTTCATTTTCCACATGAATTCGAACACCTGTAAATTTTTTCTCAGTTAGATCACTTAGCATTCGTAGTGCATTTTCTTCACTTGTAAATGCTGCTACCTGAACATAAAAATAATCCCCCGTCAGCACTTCAGCGGACTGTTTTTCTACACCCACTTCCAACTTCCCTATTTCACTGGCAGCTACCTGCCCTTCTGCAATAGTATTCTTCCCCGCACCAGTAACACTCTCTTTAGCCGACAATGCTTCAGGTCTTGCTGTTTCGATAACTCTAATAGTTACAGGTGCCGTACCTGTTTCCGCAACACCCAG
>JAOUPA010000154.1 GCA_029880105.1 Gammaproteobacteria bacterium | reverse complement strand
TTCATCCACAACATAATAATTTTTATACGTTTTTTATCTTCGAGTTAAAAAGTTAAGGGCTGTAATTATGATACAATTGCGCGCCAATATTCACTCTAAATACGCTTTATTTCCTGATATCCAGACCAATGATTGCCACCCTGCGCAAATTACCCCGGCTACACCTTTATGTTGGCCAGTTCATTCTCAGCCTGCTGCTATTACAGGGCCTGCTACGCGTGGTGTTTTTTTTCAAATTTAACCCGACCAATAACCCCATACCGCTGGGTGACCTTAGCTGGGCATTTTACCTGGGGCTGAAGTACGATCTGCAATTTGCCCTGATCCTGAGCCTGCCGATTTTCCTGCTTGGCTGGATTTCATATATCCATCCGATTTGCAGCACTGCCGGGCGTCGGCTGTGGAGCAGTTATATTGTTTTCATGCTCCTCTGCCTGCTCCTGTTCCATGCCGCTAATTTTGGTTACTACGCCTACCTCGAACAGAATATCGATGCAACCGCGCTGCGTTTTCTGGAGACACCACTAATTTCTGCCACCATGGTCTGGCAGACTTACCCTGTGATCTGGGCCATGCTGATCTTTTCAGCTATCGGCTGGGGTTATTATCGTTTAATGCAAACGGTCAATGCACGGATCGATGCCAGCAGGACACTAAATGTAAAGTGGAAAGGCAAAACCGGTATCGTCATTGTTACCTTCTTCGTTGTGCTATTTGGCCTGTTCGGAAAGATTTCCTGGTACCCGCTACGCTGGAGCGACGCCTTTTTCAGCAGTACACATACCTTTACCTCTTACCTCGCCTCCAACCCGGTAATGTATTTCTACAACACACTAAAGAATAGCGTCGAAACCTATGACCTCGAAGCGGCAAAAAAATATTACCCGCTGATGGCGGAATACCTGGGTGTGGACTACCCTGACCCGGAAAAACTGGATTACACCCGCACGGTGACTTTCGAGGACAACGGTAGCCAGAAGCCCAATATCATTATCGTGATCCTTGAGTCATTCGCCTCGTACAAAACCGGGCTGTCGGGCAATCCATTGAACCCAACGCCCCACTTCGACCAGATCGCAAAAGACGGTGCTTATTTCAATAATCACTTCGTACCTCATACCGGCACGGCTCGCTCAGTGTGGGCACTAATAACCGGGCTGCCGGATATTGAGAAAAACCGGACCTCGTCGCGTAATCCACTGATTGTGAAGCAGCACACCATCATCAATGATCTTGAGGGTTACGACAAATCCTATTTCCTCGGCGGCAGCGCCAGCTGGGCGAATATTCGCGGCCTATTGTCTTCCAATATTAAAGACCTGGCTATTTATGAAGAGGGCAGTTACGAGTCCGAACGTATTGATGTCTGGGGCATTTCAGATCTCAGCCTGTTCAGGGAGGCGCATGCTGTCTTGAAAGAAAAGCAGGGGCCGTTCTTTGCGATTATCCAGACTTCCGGTAATCACCGGCCCTATACCATTCCCGAGGACAACGATGGATTTATCGAGATTAGCGAAAAAGACACCGAGCACAAACCCAGTGATTATGGATTTATGCACTTCGAGGAGCTGAATTCATTCCGCTTTATGGATCACAGCATCGGCAGGTTTATGGAAATGGCGCGCAAGGAAGGTTATTTCGACAACACCCTGTTTGTCTTCTTTGGTGATCATGGCATCACCAACCGCACCGGCAAACATACACCACAGTCTGAAGATATATTGCAGGTATCCAGCCACCGTGTACCACTGGTGTTCTATGGACCCGGCGTGCTCAAACAGACCGGCATCATAGAAAAAGTCGCCAGTGAAGTCGATGTGTTGCCAACCGTGGCCAGCCTGACCAGAAACAGTTACACCAACACCACGCTTGGGCGCGACCTTTTTGATACGACATTTGATAAAATGCGCTACGCCTATACAATTATACACGGGAGTTTCAGGACTATCGGTTTACTGACTGACCAATATTTCCAGCAAATGCGATTTGATGGTTCTGATGCACATCTTCATCAACTGGGTACCGATACACCCAATAAGGATCTGACTGAAGAGAAACCAGAGTTAAATAAAACCATGATGACCTACACTAGCGCAATCAACGCCACGACCAGGTATATCAGGGAAAACAATCAACCTAAACAGTGAATTACTTATGAATATTTCAGTCGTCGGAACCGGATATGTTGGACTCGTCACAGGCACCTGCTTTGCCGAGATGGGCCACAATGTCATTTGTGTCGATATCGATATCAAAAAAATCGAGAACCTGAAGAAAGGGATACTGCCTATCTATGAGCCGGGACTGGAAGAAATGGTTCATAAGAATGCCAATGAGGGTCGCTTACGCTTCACCACGGATATAGTCGAAGCCGCGCAGGCATCAACAATTCACTTTATCGCTGTTGGTACACCACCTGGCGAAGGCAGTGCCGCTGATTTACGCTTTGTCCAGGAAGTCGCCAGGCAGCTCGGTGCTTCAATCACCGCGCCATACAACATCATCATTGATAAATCGACGGTACCTGTTGGTACAGCCGATAAAGTCACTGCAATCGTGCAGCAGGAACTGCAGAATAGAAATCTCGATCTTGAATTTGATGTGGTCAGCAATCCTGAGTTTCTCAAGGAAGGTGACGCCATTGATGACTTCATGAATCCTGACCGTGTCGTTATCGGTGCCGATAGCGAGAAGGCCAGAAAGATCATGCACGACCTGTATGCACCCTTCATGCGTAGCCATGAGCGCATCCTGATCATGGGTGTACGTGGTGCAGAGATGACCAAGTACGCATCTAATGCGATGCTCGCCACCAAAATTTCATTTATGAACGAGATGTCAGAAATCTGTGAAAAGTTGGGCGTTGATGTTGAAGACGTACGACTGGGTATGGGCTCTGATTCACGCATTGGCTACGAATTTATTAATCCCGGTTGCGGTTATGGCGGCTCGTGTTTTCCCAAAGATGTTAAGGCACTGGTCAGCATGGCCGGTGACTGCGGAGTACCTTCCGACGTGCTGCACGCAGTGGAGTTAAGAAACCAGCGCCAGAAAGAGCGCATCGGTGTAAAAATGAAGGCCTATTTCGGCGATGATTTAACTGGCAAGACCTTCTGCCTCTGGGGCCTGGCATTCAAACCCGGTACCGATGACATGCGTGAAGCATCTTCACTACAGATTATTAAGGATCTGATTGCTGCTGGTGCAAAAATTCAGGCCTTTGACCCTGTCGCAGAAGAAACCGCGTCGGCTGAAATTCCACAGGCGTGGTTTGATAATGGCAACGTTACCTTCTTCGATAATATGTATAACGCGACTGATAACTGCGATGCCCTGATTCTGGCGACAGAATGGAAACAGTTCCGCAGCCCCGATTTTGACATGATCAAGACAAAACTGAACTCACCGATTATCTTTGATGGCCGCAACCAGTACGATCCAGCTCAAATGACTGAACTGGATTTTATTTATTTCGGTATCGGCCGAACCAACCAGGAATAAGGCACTATGAGTCAAAAACGAATTCTGGTTACCGGTGGCGCGGGCTTTCTTGGTACCAATCTGACCGCACGCCTGCTCAATGAAGGCAACTACGTTATCTGCATTGATAATTTTTTATCCGGCCTGCGCGAACATATCGAAGGCTTTCTCGACAATCCTAATTACAAATTAATCGAACACGACATCATTGATCCAATTGATCTTGAGGTTGATGAGATCTACAACCTGGCCTGTGCTGGTTCACCACCTGCCTACCAGGCTGATCCGATTCATACCACCAAGACCTGTGTGCACGGCATTTTAAATATGCTGGAACTGGCGAAGAAGAATGACTGCAAGATTATGCAGGCTTCAACCAGTGAGGTCTACGGTGATCCCGATGTACATCCGCAGGTTGAGACCTATCTGGGCAATGTCAATCCGAATGGCATCCGCTCCTGTTACGATGAAGGCAAACGCTGTGCCGAATCGCTGATGTTTGACCATCAGCGCATGTATGGAACCAAAATTAAAATCGCACGTATTTTTAATACCTATGGCCCTCACATGGATCCCAAAGATGGCCGCGTCGTGTCCAACTTTATCGTGCAATCGATACAGGGCAAGCCTTTAACCATTTATGGAGATGGCTCGCAGACGCGCTCTTTCTGCTACGTTGATGACCTTCTCGAAGGCTTTATTCGCCTGATGGCCACTGACACTTTCACCGGCCCTGTCAATCTTGGCAACCCTGGCGAATTCACGGTAAAGGAATTAGCTGAGAAAACTTTGCAGATGATCGACCCCAGTGCAGAAATTACTTACCTGCCATTGCCGGCTGATGACCCAACCAAGCGTCGCCCCGACATAACACTGGCAAAAAAAGAACTCGACTGGGAACCGACCATTGTACTCGATGAAGGCCTGAAGAAAACTATCGCCTATTTCAAAAGCATTGTTTAAATAAACGACCATGGCAAAAATCAGTGCATGCATTATCTCTTACAATGAAGAGAAAAAAATTGAAGATTGCCTGAGGAGCCTATTACCAGTT
>JAOUPA010000153.1 GCA_029880105.1 Gammaproteobacteria bacterium | reverse complement strand
AGGGTTTCATTAGTTAACTTTATTTTTTGGGTGTAAAGTACACCTTATGATGATAATCATAACGCTGTTACCTTCTTTTTTATAAAGGGACTTTATCGGTGCTATGCTGATCTCTGGTTATCAGCATCCCCTGGATAAAGTAAGCAACCGGGTATTAATATGGTGTTTAAGATCAAGATGAGAACCTGTCTGTGAATATTGAATATTTGACTGACATTATCATTCTGCTAGCTGCAGCCGTTATTGCTGTACCTTTATTTCAATCCCTGGGGCTCGGCGCGATACCGGGTTTTTTGGTTGCCGGAATAGTATTAGGGCCATCCGGACTGGCTTATATTGAAAATCACGATGAGATCGCCCACCTTGCTGAGCTAGGTGTGGTGCTGCTGCTGTTCGTCATCGGCATAAAAATTAATCCATCCCGTCTCTGGCAGATGAAGAAACTGGTGCTGGGGCTGGGGTCACTCCAGGTCCTGTTAACCGGGAGCGTGATAACATTTATAGTCCACCTGTTCCTTGGTACTTCATGGCAGATATCGCTTTTGATCGGATCAGCGCTGGCGCTTTCATCAACCGCTTTTGTGCTTCAGCTGCTAACCGAGAGGAAGATACTTTTTACCGCCTACGGTAAAACCTCTTTTGCAGTATTGCTGTTGCAGGACCTGGCGGTTGTCCCGCTTCTGGCCTATGTTGCTTTGCTGGCGACGCCAGAGCTAACTATCGCAGAGGACGTTTTCTACGCATTGGCTGAAGCGCTGGTTATCCTTGTACTCATTATTGTTAGCACCCGATATATTCTGAACCCCCTGCTTAAAATACTGGTCCGTTTTGGCTCGCCCGAAATATTTACCGCATCTGCTCTATTGCTGGTACTGGGCTCAGCCCTGGCGATGGAGAACATCGGGTTATCTATGGCCATGGGGGCATTCATCGCCGGCCTGCTGATTGCTGATTCATCTTATCGTCATCAGATCAATGCCGAGATTCAGCCATTTCGCGGTTTATTGCTCGGGCTGTTTTTCATGACCATGGGCATGTCATTAAGTCTTAATCATTTCCTGGACAGACCCCTGGTATTTTTAGCTATTGTTATGGCGTTAATGGCTATAAAGTTCCTTACCCTGTGGCCACTGTCATATATCTTTGGCTTAAACAGTAAGACATCTATTTCGGCAGCATTACTGCTGGCCCAGGGAGGCGAATTCGCCCTCGTGCTGTTCGCATTGGCGAAAGGCAAAGGGCTACTGGATGAGATCTTATTTCAGCAGCTTCTTATCGTTGTCCTGTTGAGCATGCTCGCTACGCCGGCACTGGAAAAACTGGCTTTTCGGATATTTTCGGCTTCGCGTAAAAATGCCACTTCCATCCACGACATCGACAGCAAAACAGAACAGGATAGCAGGCCGGTTATCCTTGTTGGATTCGGCCGTATGGGCCATAGAATCGGCAACATACTGGAGATGATGAATGTGCATTATGTGGCAATCGACAGTGATGTAGCTATCGTGGAGCGTGAGCATGCTGAAGGCAAATCAGTCTATTTCGGCGACGCTCAGCGACCCGATGTACTAAGAGCCGCCGGCGCTGAAGATGCGCTCCTGGTTATCGTTTCAATCAATGATTTTGAAGCGACGGAGCGAATCGTGTCCTCGCTTCATTCTGCATTTCCTGATGTCCATGTTTTTGCGCGCGGCCACGATCTTATCAAGTGTCGTGATCTGCAGGCACAGGGTGCGCACTTTACCGTGTCAGAAACCCTCGAAGCCAGCGCGGAACTTGCCCGCGCTGCATTGTTACATATAGGTATACAGGATCAGGAAGTAGAGCTTGCTCTCGAGAACTTCCGAAAAGATTATTATGGACGAATCGATCAACCCGTAGATAAAGAGTAAATGGAATCACATTAAATGATGGTGTCGATCTTATGAGTAAAACCAGCCATTACAATACCAGCCCTGAGGATAGCACCCGTGTGAATATCCCGCATGAAACACATCCTATTTCTGCTCCACACACCGTATCGTTCGACACCGTCCTTGCCGCAGTAAAGAGTTCGCCTCACGGTCTCAATCACAGTGAGGCAGTCGCACGCCTGGCGCAATACGGGCGTAATACCCTGCCCCAGGCAAAAATGCCGGGGATCGGAACAGTCTTCCTGCATCAGTTCAAAAGCCCGCTCATCTATGTTCTCGTCGCCGCCGCTGTTTTATCCCTGGCGATCCAGGAGTTCTCTGATGCCGGCTTCATCTCCGCAGTCCTGCTTATCAATGCAGTTATCGGCACCATTATGGAATCTTCCGCCCAGCAGGCAGCAGCAGCGCTACAGGAGCTGGTGAGTACAAGATGCAGCGTTTTGCGCGAAGGTGAAACCTACGAAATCGATGCCGATGAATTAGTCCCGGGCGACATCGTTCTTCTCGAGTCAGGTGACAAGGTGCCGGCCGATCTACGTTTGAGTGTGTCTCATGACCTGGAAGTAGATGAATCCCTGCTCACTGGTGAGTCATTACCGGTGCTAAAAGATAGTAATGCCGTGTTGACTGCAGATGTGGTACTGGGCGATCGGGTCAATATGCTCTACACCGGAACGCTGGTCGGTCACGGACGTGCCCGGGGTGTTGTCGTCAGTACCGCACTTAACACCACCCTGGGCAGCATTGCATCCGATGTCCTGTTCAAACAGCCACCAAAAGCACCGCTGCAGGTCAGGATGGACAGGTTCACCCATCGCGTGGCTATCTTCGTTGGCCTGGCGGCATTGATCATGTTCACGGTCGTGGTGATGCAAGGCACACCCTTTGCTGAAGTATTCCTGCTCGCCGTTGCGCTCGCCGTTTCTGTTATTCCCGAGGGCCTGCCAGTGGCGCTCACCGTGGCCCTGGCAATCGGCATGCGGCGAATGGCTCGGCGGAATGTTATCGTGCGCCGGCTCCTGGCGGTAGAAGCGCTGGGCTCGTGTACCTTTATCGCAACTGACAAGACAGGTACGCTTACGGTCAATCAGTTAACCGCTCGTTGTATCGTGCTGCCAAATGGTGATGAGTGGACGATCAGTGGCGAAGGCGCGATACCTGAGGGCAGCATTCAAAAACGAAATGGCATTCCCTCAGCAGACGAAACAAAGGTGCTGCAGCGCTTATGCCAGACAGCCGTGCTAACCAATGAAGGCTTCCTCAACCGCACCGAGAGCGGCTGGTCGCATAACGGTGATGCGGTCGATGTAGCATTTCTTGTCATGGCCCACAAAGACGGTGTGGTCAAAGCAGAAACAGTCAATCGTTTTCCTGAAATCGCCAGCATTCCCTATGAATCCGAACGGCTGTTTTCCGCCAGCCTGAACCAGGCGAACGGGAAAAAACGTGCCTTCGTAAAAGGCGCATTTGAAAGGCTGCTGCCCATGTGCAGCACGATGGCGACACCCGGGCAGGACGTGGCCATAGAGCAGGCATTGATCGAACAGCAGGCTCATGCACTGGCATCCGATGGTTACCGCGTGATGGCCCTGGCTGCCGGTGATATCGAACTAAACGCGCAAGAAACATTTACCGAGGAACATCTACGCGGGCTGACACTGATCGGCCTGGTAGGGATCATCGATCCATTACGCCCGGAGGCAAAGACCGCTGTCTCCGCCTGTCGGCAGGCAGGTATTGAGGTGGCGATGATCACCGGCGATCACCCCGCAACGGCCTTAACCATCGCGCAGCAACTAGGCATGGTTAAACGCGCCGACCAGCTGGTGAGCGGCCCGGAATTAACAAAAGCGATCGATTCGGGAACCGTTGACCCGATCACCCGCGAGGTGCGGGTATTCGCACGCGTGGGGCCACACCAGAAACTCAACATCGTTCACTCCCTGCAGCGCAACGGGCACTTCGTAGCCGTCAGCGGTGATGGCGCCAACGATGCCCCGGCACTGCGTGCGGCCCAGGTAGGTGTTGCCATGGGCTTAAGCGGAACCGACGTGGCCCGGGAAACAGCCGACCTTATCATCACCGATGATAATTTTAATTCGATCGTCGCAGGTGTCGAAGAAGGACGCATCGCCTATGCCAACGTGCGCAAGGTAATCTTTCTCCTCATCTCGACCGGCGCAGCCGAACTGGTCCTGTTTACGCTGGCCTTACTCACCGGCCTGCCGCTACCGCTGGTGGCGGTACAGTTACTCTGGCTGAACCTGGTAACCAATGGCATACAGGATGTCGCGCTGGCATTCGAACCCGGTGAAGGTGACGAACTACAGCACCCGCCCAGACCGCCAGAAGAACCCATCTTTAATCGGCTGATGATAGAACGGGTTGTGATCTCGGCAATGGTAATCGGCAGCGTCGCCTTCCTCGTCTTCCAGTGGCTCATCATCAGCGGCTTTACCCTGGAGCAGGCACGTAACGGCACGTTATTACTGATGGTATTGTTCGAAAACGTTCACGTGTTTAACTGTCGATCCGAAGTGCGCTCTGTATTTCGACACAGTCCCCTGCGCAACCCGATACTGTTGATCGGTACCGTGATCGCGCAACTGGTGCATATCGGCGCCATGTACACCCCC
>JAOUPA010000036.1 GCA_029880105.1 Gammaproteobacteria bacterium | reverse complement strand
GTGGGGCTAGTGATAAAGCGCAGGGGCAGGTAACGACCAGTGTCGCGACAGTAATTGCAATCCAGTGCTCCGGGTTGGCCTGATACCAGTAAAGCGCTACGCCACTGGCCAGCAATAAAATAACCGTGACAAATTTTGAAGCGAGCTGGTCAGCCATTTTTGCAATTGCTGGTTTTTTATTTTGTGCTTCGTCAAGCAGGCGATGAATAGAGGCGAGTACGGTGTCATCACCGATTTTGTCGATACAAATAACTAGCGGGCTTTCGGTATTGGTGCTACCGCCTACAACGTTATCGTTGATAGTTCTGATTACTGGCAGGCTCTCACCAGTGATCAGAGATTCATTGATGCCCGAGGTGCCTTCGACGATGGTGCCGTCTGCAGGTATGTTCTCGCCGGGCCTGACCAGTACGTAGTCGCCGATGCTGAGCTCAGCCACAGAGATGCTGGATTGCTGTTGATGGTCGTAAGCGCCGCTGTCATCGGTTGCCAGCCTGGTTGCAATTGCGGGTTGCAGGTTGAGCAGGGCCTCGGTGGCTTCAGCCGTACGTTTGCGGGCATTGGATTCAAAATAACGGGCCGATAGCAAAAAGAAGGTGAACATGGCGACCGAGTCAAAATAGACTTCACCGCTACCCTGGATGGTGTGTGCGACACTGGCGCTGAAGGCGATGCCGATACCAAGGGCGACGGGTACATCCATGCCCACGCGTTTATTTTTTAGGTCGCGCATTGCTGCTGTAAAGAATGGGCTTGATGCAAATAATAGTAGTGGCACGGTGATGCCCAGGCTGACCCAGCGGAACATCTGGTTGAAGTTATCTTCTATGCCCCACCAGCCGCCAGTGTACATTGCTACGGCCAGTATCATGATTTGCATACCGAGCAGGGCGGCGATGCCGATACGGCGTAGCTGTTGTTTTTTCTCCTTCTCAATGATGTGTTGCTGGCGATCCGGGTTATAGGGGTGGGCGAGATAGCCGATGCGGGTGATGGACTCGAGGATTTCGCTGAGTGAAATGCGATTATTATCCCAGCGAACCCTGGCCCGGCTATTGGAATAATTGATGCTGGCACTTATTACGCCGGGTAGGGCATTCAGGTGTTTTTCATTGAGCCAGATACAGGCGGCGCAGACGATACCTTCGAGGATCAGGGCAACTTCCCGTATTTCTTCACTACCATCGGTAACAAACTGTTTCTGTATCTGCGGGTTGTCATAGGCCTTGAGGCGTTGCAGGAACTCGGGCACAATTTCGCCGGCCTTTTGCGAAGGCGCTGTCCTGAATTTGTAGAAATCTGCCATGCCACTATCAACGATAGATTGGGCTACTGCCTGACAGCCATAACAGCACATGGGTTCGTCCCTGCCGTTGATTTTGACATGGATATCAAACTGGTCGGGCACGGTTAATCCGCAATGAAAACAGGGTTTTCTGGTGTTTTCGTGGTTCATTAGGCAGGATTGTTCATAAAATAAACAAATTTTTGTATTTTATGTTCTCAAAAGGTGCAAAGGGTGTTCTAATTGCATCGCAGATGCTTTTGTCAGGGTTTGCAGTTTATATGAAGTTGACCTATACAACATGCTTCAGACCATAAAAATAAGCATGGTAAAAGGTCAAAGTAAGACTGTAGTACTTGTGTAATCGAGATAATGAAAGAAATATGACCGTTGCAAATAATCCCAAGTTAGTGACCTTTGAGCGACTAAAAGTTTCCTGCGGACAGTGCAATTTGAATGAGCTCTGTTTCCCCCATGGTATGGATCAGGAAGATATGAGCAAACTAGACGCGGTAGTCGAGCAACGTAAGCCCCTGCAAAAAAATGATTTCCTGTATCGTGAAGGTGATGAGTCGCACGCAATTTATGCTGTTCGTTCTGGCAGTATAAAGACAATTGTTGAAAGCCCCAATGGTGATGAGCAGATCGTTGGTTTCCATCTGCCCGGTGAATTGCTGGGGCTGGATGGTTTTATGGATGGTAGTCATACCTGCACCGCTATCTCACTGGAGACTACCAGTGTTTGTGTTATGCCTATGCCCAAGCTGGAGGGGCTTTGTAGCACCCTGCCGGGCTTGCAGAGCCAGATGCGACGCATTATGGGCAAGGAGGTCACAGAGGAGCACCAGATGTTGCTGATGCTGGGCAAGATGAGTGCAGAGGAAAAAATTGCAACCTTCCTTCTGAGTATTTCACGCCGTATGGTTGAGCGTCACTGGAAGGCGACTGAGTTTGTTCTTAGTATGCCGCGACAGGATATCGCTAATTATTTAGGACTGGCGGTAGAGACAGTTAGTCGTCTGTTTGCTCAGTATCAGGATTCAGGCATTATTAAAGTCGATCGTCGGCGTATTAGTATTCTTGATCTTCAGCGTTTAAAAGGAATTGTTGGTGAATGTAAAACCACGGAAGCTAGAAATAGCGCAAAAAGCTAGATATAGTTTTATATAACCTTGGAAAAACGGCGCTGGGGCTGGTCTTTCTGTAAATAGCGATCGAATTTCATGCAGATGCTTCTTGCCAGTAGTCGTCCAGATGCTGTGATCTCAATGTGGTTCTCATCAATAATAATCAAGCCGTCCTCAGCCATGATCAGTAAATCTGGCAGTGACTCCGCAAAATATTTATTAAATTCAATGCCCCACTTTTGTTCAAGCTGTTTTATGTTGAGCCTGTTATTGCACATTAGCTGATTGATGATCTGGCGTCGAAGTACGTCATCGGCTTCCAGTTCTATGCCTCGAAAAACGGGTATTTTTCCTGCTTGAAGATATTGTTCGTACTCTTCAACGGTGCGCACATTCTGTGAATAGTTATCGCCAATCTGGCTGATAGCGGTGATCCCCATGGCCACTATGTCACAATCAGCATGGGTGGAATAACCCTGGAAATTTCTGTGTAGGGTGCTCTGTTGTTGGGCTCTGGTTAGGTCATCGTCTTTTTTAGCAAAGTGATCCATGCCAATGTAGACGTAACCCGCCTGTTGTAATTTTTCAATCGTAAGCTGCAGGATCTGTAGTTTTTCTTCAGCACTGGGCAGGTCCTTTTCCTCAATACGGCGCTGTGGCTTGAACATATCGGGTAGGTGTGCATAGTTATAGACAGCCATGCGATCAGGGTTGGAATCAATAGCATCCTGAACGGTCTGTTCAAAGCTGGCTACGGTCTGTTTGGGCAGGCCATACATTAAATCGATGTTGATGGAATGAAAATTATTTTTTCGTGCAGCATTAATTACTTTTGTGATTTTTTCCTTGCTATGAATTCGGTTGACGGCTTCCTGAACATCGGCATTGAAGTCCTGTACACCAAAACTGATTCTATTGAAACCAGCTTTGCGTAGATAAGCAATGCGCTCTTCATCTACAGTGCGTGGATCAACTTCGATACCGAATTCACCGTCATCGCCTTCGGGGACATAAAAATGCTGTCGTATGGTATTGAAAATATCACTGATCTGTTCGTTGTTTAGAAAGGTGGGAGTGCCGCCGCCCCAGTGAATCTGGGTAACTGGGCGATCTTTGTTGAACAGGGCTCCCTGCAGGGCAATTTCTTTTTTCAATAATTCAATGTAAGCAGGCGCCTTATCTTTGTCCTTGGTAATGATCTTGCTGCAGCCACAGTAGTAGCAGATAGTATCGCAAAAAGGGATATGCAGGTAGAGTGAAAGCGGGGTAGGGATTGGGTCATTGTTGCTGTCATCAACCCACTCATAGTAATCCGCGGTGCCATAATCGGTGGTGAACTGCACAGCCGTTGGGTACGAAGTGTATCGTGGGCCAGAGCAATCATAACGATTGATCAGTTTTTTATCGAAAATGACAGAATTGTTCATGCGTTTTCCTTAAGCCAAGTTGCGAAAGTGTACGTCGGCAGATTTTTATTAATACTGACTTGTATCAAATCTAGGTCAACTCGCACATACGGATCAAATAATTTGATTGATACTACTGGATTTGATGTAAGTCATGTTTAGAAAGTTAGAATTAATTTAAAGTTCCACAAATTTTGTAATGACATAGGGCGCTTCCAGGGTCAGTGTAAGAAATACTATTGAATTGTTTGGTTTTTTCTGATTCTGGCAGGCGTTATAAATACCAATTATTATGTGCTGCTCAGTAAACATTTTTATATGACTGGGTTTTTGGGTCTCGATTAGTTGTTTTATATACTATAAAATAATCAGACTTTTCTAATATACCTTTAATAAATAACCGTTCCTCTGGAAGGATGCATCTATGAATGATGAAACCATGACCTATAACTACACAGTCGTCAGACAGTTTGCCGTAATGACAGTTGTCTGGGGTATTGTGGGTATGGCAGTTGGCGTATTAATCGCCTCTCAGATGGCCTGGCCGGCGATGAATTTCGATACGCCATGGCTGACTTTTGGCCGCTTACGTCCATTACACACCAATGCGGTGATATTTGCATTTGGCGGATCGGCATTGTTTGCTACTTCATATTATGCCGTACAGCGAACCTGTCATACCACGCTGTTTGCGCCCAAGCTGGCCCAATTCACTTTCTGGGGATGGACGGCAATTATCATTTCAGCAGCAATTACTCTGCCACTGGGTATCACTTCTTCTAAAGAGTATGCTGAGTTGGAATGGCCGATCGACCTTTTGATTACAGTGGTCTGGATATCTTATGCTGTTGTTTTCTTTGGAACAATTGCGACACGTAAGGTTAAGCATATCTACGTGGCGAACTGGTTCTTTGGTTCTTTTATTCTGACGGTGGCTTTGCTGCATGTTGTGAATAGTGCAGCGATACCGGTTTCATTATTTAAGTCTTATTCAGCTTATGCAGGTGTACAGGATGCCATGATTCAATGGTGGTATGGCCATAACGCTGTGGGTTTCTTCCTGACAGCAGGCTTCCTGGGGATAATGTACTACTTCCTGCCCAAGCAGGCTGAGCGCCCCGTATATTCTTATCGCCTGTCGGTAGTACACTTCTGGGCACTGGCGTTCACCTATATCTGGGCGGGTCCTCACCATCTGCATTACACTGCTTTGCCTAACTGGGCACAGTCAACCGGCATGGTATTTTCGCTGATTCTATTGGCGCCTTCATGGGGCGGTATGATCAACGGTATCATGACTTTGTCTGGTGCCTGGGATAAGTTGCGTAGTGATCCAGTATTGAAATTCATGATTGTCTCTATTTCCTTCTATGGTATGTCTACCTTTGAAGGTCCAATGATGGCAATCAAGACTGTGAATGCTCTGTCTCACTATACCGACTGGACTGTGGGTCACGTACATTCGGGAGCTCTGGGCTGGGTAGCGTTCATTAGTATCGGTGCAATGTACTTCCTGATTCCTCGTTTATTTGGTACTCAGATATACAGTAAGAAACTAATTGAAGCGCATTTCTGGATTGCAACTATTGGTGTCGTTTTATATATCACCGCGATGTGGATCTCAGGCATCATGCAGGGTTTGATGTGGCGTGCGATTAATGATGACGGCACCCTGACCTATAGCTTTGTTGAGAGCGTCCAGTCTATGCACCCATTCTATGTAGTTCGCTTTATGGGTGGTGTCTTATTCCTGACAGGTATGCTGATCATGGCTTACAACGTATTTAAAACCATTGCTAACCGTCAGCCGGTTACTGCAACTATTCCGGCACCAGCTGCAGCGCATTAGGAGAGAAAGAGATGACGTTACAAGAAAAAGTAGAAACCAAGCTTGGTCTCCTGATTGTGCTTTCACTGGTTGTGGTTCTCTGGGGTGGTCTGGCTCAGATCGTGCCACTGTTTTTCCAGAAATCAACAACTCAGCCGATTGATGGCTTGAAACCCTACACCGCATTACAGTTGGCGGGCCGTGATATCTATATTCGTGAAGGCTGTGTGGGTTGTCATTCACAGATGATACGTCCGTTCCGTGCAGAAACTGAGCGATACGGTCACTATTCAGTTGCGAGCGAGTTTGTTTATGACCGCCCATTCCTCTGGGGCTCAAAACGAACTGGTCCTGATCTGCACCGTGTTGGTGGCCGTTACTCTGATGACTGGCATCGTGTACATTTGATTAATCCTCGTGATGTTGTGCCTGAATCCATCATGCCAAGCTATCCATGGCTGGATGAGAATCAGCTGAATGATCCGTTGATCTCAGACAAGATGCGTGCACTGACAATAGTCGGACATCCTTATACAGATGATGAGATTAATGCGGCACCAGCCCAGTTGGAAGGTAAGAAAGAAATTGATGCGCTGATTGCCTACCTGCAGTCACTGGGTACCAATTTGAAGGTGCGCAGATGATTAGCATTGTGCAATCAGTTTGGACGGTCATCGCATTTGTCATATTTATTGGCATTGTAGTGTGGGCGTTTGGTAGTGGTCGCAAAGCCGAGTTTGATAAGGCTGCACGCATGGCCATAGATGATGACAAACCAATTAATAATGAAATAAATCAGGAGTAATCATGGCTGACTTTAACAGCGAATTCTGGAGCTGGTTCATCAGTGCAATCGTCGTAGGTGGCATCGTATGGTTGATCTATTTGCTCCAGATAAATAACAAGTCTAGTCATCCTAGTGATGGCAAACCAACAGGGCATGTTTGGGATGAAGACCTTCAGGAACTGAATACGCCACTGCCTCGCTGGTGGTTGTATATGTTCTATGGAACGATCATTTTTGGTGTAGTGTATTTTGTACTCTACCCTGGTCTGGGTAGTTATCCTGGTATGCTGGGGTGGACTCAGGAGTCTCAGTATGACAAAGAGGTTGAAAAGGCGAATGCAGAATTTGGTCCTCTTTATGACAGGTTCCTCAAAGAAGATATAGTAGCGCTGGCAGATAACACTGAAGCGATGGCAACGGGCGAGCGCCTGTTTGTTAACTACTGTGCTGTGTGTCATGGCTCCGATGCCGGTGGCGCCAAGGGGTTCCCGAACTTACGTGATAGCGACTGGCTTTATGGTGGTGAACCGGAGGCCATTAAGGCATCCATTATGTACGGTCGTAGCGGTGCTATGCCTTCATGGGAAGCGCCTTTGGGTGGCACAGAAGGTGTTGCCCAGGTGTCTGAGTATGTGCAGCAACTGGCAGGTCGTGATGTAGATGCTAATATGGCCGGTGCAGGTAAAGAAAAATATGATATGTTCTGTGTAGGCTGTCATATGGCCGATGGCACTGGTAGTAAAGCAGTGGGTGCGCCCAATCTGACCGACAATGTCTGGCTATATGGTGGTTCAGCAATGGCTATTAAACAGTCAATAGCCAATGGTCGTCAGGGTCGTATGCCTGCGCATGCCGAATTCCTTGGTGAGGCTAAGGTGCATATCCTCGCGGCTTATATATACAACTTGTCACAGGGCAGTAAATAATTAATTGTAGATTGAGTATAAAAGAGGCTGGTCAAAAATACTGGTTCGTGTAATATCTGCATCCATGGATGCTACTATTCCAGTCATACAGAGAATCGTTTCAATACTATGGCCGTCGTTTATTACGGCCAGTATTGCGACGATTGTCTTTTTTTCCGTCTTTGATCCCAGTATCATATTCATCGATTTCGACATTAGTCGTTTGGGTGCGTATACCATAGGCTTTTTTACTTTCTGGTTGTTTGGTGTCTGTAATTGCATGGCAACCTGCTATTTTCTGAAGCCTTGTAAGGTACCTGAAAGAAAGAATGCTGATACAGCGGCTTAAAAAGCTGTTTTTCGACTGAATACATTATTTAGCTTTGATTTATAGGTCTGCTAAAAAGTAGATGTAATCATTGTCTGCTCCTTATAACAGAATAAGGTAATAAACTAATAGTTGTTTAATGATTAATGAGCGAGCTTTCTAACAAAGAAGTTACTTCTGCAGAAGTAGCGGTACCGATCTCTGATGAAGTAGAGCAGTCTCTCTACGCGAAACGCAAAAAAATCTATCCTCGTGAAGTACATGGTCTGTTTGCAATATTGCGAGCCACCGGTGTATTTGTTCTACTTGGTCTTTACTATATTGTTCCATGGCTAGAGTGGGAAGGTACTCAGCTGGTTCTGTTTGATCTGCCTGCGCGTAAATTTTACGTCTTTGGTATTGTGTTCTGGCCACAGGATTTTTTCTATCTCGCGATGTTACTGATTGTTGCAGCGCTTTCACTCTTCTTCTTTACTGCTTTAGCGGGTCGTTTATGGTGTGGCTTTGCCTGTCCCCAAACTGTCTGGACTGAAGTTTTCCTGAGCATGGAGAGAATGATCGAAGGCAGCCGGTCACAGCAGATGAAGCTGGACAAGGCGCCCTGGTCTTTGCGGAAATTCAGAATTAAGGCCACCAAGCATTTTGTCTGGATTGTTTTTTCGTTATACACAGGTTTTACTTTTGTTGGATTTTTTTCACCAATAAAAGAACTGGCGATTAATGTGTTGATGTTTGATCTTGGGCCATGGGAGTGGTTCTGGATTTTATTTTATAGCTTTGCTACCTATGGTAATGCAGGCTGGTTACGTGAGCAGGTATGTACCTACATGTGCCCATATGCACGTTTCCAGAGTGCTATGATCGATAAAGATACTCTGATTATTTCATACGATGCAGCACGTGGTGAATCGCGCGGTAGCCGTAAAAAAGGTATCGATCATAAAGCGGAGGGTTTAGGCGACTGCATCGACTGCACTATCTGCGTGCAGGTCTGCCCAACAGGTATCGATATTCGTGATGGTCTGCAGTATAACTGTATTGGTTGTGCCGCCTGTATTGATGCATGTAACGATGTAATGGAAAAGATGGGTTATGACAAGGGATTGGTTCGATATACCACTGAGAATATGTTGCATGGTGAATCACCACATTTTATTCGCCCTAGAATTGTTGTTTATGCAATTATATTATTGCTGATTACAGCAAGTACTTTTTATGCTATTGCTAATCGTGATCCACTGGCGATGGATGTAATTAGAGATCGAAATAGCCTGTATCGTGAGACCAATGAAGGGCTGGTCGAAAATGTGTATATTGTTAAAGTGATGAATATGGATAATGTCAGGCGTAGTTATCATTTGACAGTTGCAGGTATCGACGGGCTGATTATTGATATGGACAGGAAGTATATAGAGGTGGCTTCGGGCAGTATAATTGAAATTCCGATCAGGGCAAAAGTTGACCCCGAGAATTTGAAAAAGCGAAGTAGTGAAATTGAGTTTATTTTACAGGCAGACCATCAAAAAGACCTGGTTATTAGAGAAGAAGCTCGATTTATAGGGCCTATTTAGATAGTTATGAGTGATGTGATAATGAATAATTTAGCAATACGTCCATGGTATCGTCATCCTCTGGTCTGGATGGTTATTGCCATTCCATTTTCGGCAGTGATCATGGGTGTAGTAATGATCTGGTTAGCCGTTACGACTGATGATGGCCTGGTCGAAGATGATTATTATAAACAGGGCAAGGCGATTAATCTTGATTTGCGTCGTGATGCTGTGGCGCAGGAGCAGGGAATTAGTGCTGTTTTCGAAATGGACAACAGCGAAGGCTGGATGAATCTGAATTTTAATAAGGGTAAGCTGCAGGCATATCCGGATACGTTACATATGAAGTTACAGTATGCAACGCATAATCATAATGATGTCGAAGTGGTATTAAACCGTGGTCAGGGTGAGCAATACATCGGCCTGTTAAAACAGCCATTGCACAAAGGTAAATGGTACCTTGAATTATATGATGGTGAATGGCGGTTGAATGGTCAACTACAGGCTGATCAGCGCATTACCGTGAATTTAGAACCGTAAGCTCAAGCATTATTGAGCTCGCCTCCTTTATTATGATGCGTTAGCATCATTAGCAGATGGTGTGAGTATGTATAAACATAAGTTGTATATGCTAATAGTTGCATCATTGTTCAACCCGTTTAATTTGGTAAGTTTGGACGCGATGATAAATTCCGGGATGGCCTATTGGGGGTGTTGATAACACATATCAGTTTACTTGGAGTGTGTTGTTAGTAGTAAAAGTATTTGTTGGTCCAACAATTATATTTTTTTCTTCGATGTTTCTATTTTCATTACTAATAAAAGGTGAGTATCGATTCAGAAACATAGCGGTTCATTATATATTATCAATATTTACAACTATATTAGTGGCGTTAGGTGTTTCTGTTTTGCCTAGTGTCTGAAGTGGCGCATGCCGGTTAACATCATAATCATGCCGTATTCATTTGCAGCAGCAATCACTTCCTCATCACGCATCGAACCACCAGGTTGAATTACCGCGGTAATCCCGGCTTCGTGAGCGGCATCGATACCGTCGCGGAAGGGGAAGAAGGCATCTGAGGCCATAACAGCACCCTTTACTTCCAGTCCAGCATGTTCTGCCTTGATGCCGGCAATACGTGCACTATTGATACGGCTCATCTGACCAGCTCCAACACCAATAGTCATCTGGTCCTTGCCATAGACAATGGCATTGGATTTTACGAATTTGGCTACACGCCATGTGAACAGCATATCAGTGATTTCTTTTTCAGAAGGTTTACGCTCACTGACAATATCCATACTGTTAAATAATTGTAGATCGGTATCCTGAACCAGAAGGCCGCCATTGACGCGTTTATAGTCGAGTCGTGCTGTTATATTGTCAATGTCCCATTCGCCGCATTCCAGTAAGCGCACATTTTTCTTTTCAGCAACGGCGTCTTTGGCTGCCTTACTAATACTGGGTGCAATGATGACTTCGACAAACTGGCGATCGACAATGGCTTTTGCGGTTTCACCATCGAGTTCACGATTGAATGCAATGATGCCGCCAAAGGCTGACTCTGGATCGGTGCTATAGGCACGGTTGTAGGCCTCCAGAAGGGTGCTGTTAACAGCAACGCCACAGGGATTTGCATGCTTGACGATAACGCAGGCTGGCTCCTTGAACTGTTTGACACACTCCAGTGCTGCATCGGTATCACCAATATTATTGAATGACAACTCCTTGCCCTGAATCTGCCTGGCAGTAGCTATACAGGCCTCGGTTGAGGCCGGGTCGATATAGAAGGCCGCATTCTGGTGGGGATTTTCACCGTAACGCATTTCCTGTGTCTTGTTGAATTGCAGGTTGATAGTACGTGGGAACTCATCCTTGCTGCCATCGGCTTTTAGTTTACCGAGGTAATTGGCAATCATGCCATCATATTTTGCTGTGTGTTCGAAAGCCTTTACTGCCAGGTCGAAACGTGTAGCGTCAGAAATGATACCATCGCTGGATTTGATTTCCTCAAGAACGCGGTCATAGTCAGCAGGGTCAACGATGATGGTGACAAAAGCGTGGTTTTTAGCGGTGGAGCGAACCATGGCTGGACCACCGATATCAATATTTTCAATGGCGTCGGCCAACGTGCAGTCTTTTTTGGCAACGGTAGCTTCGAAGGGGTAGAGATTAACAACTACCAGATCTATTGGCGCGATGTCATTGGCCTTCATAACATCATCATCTTTTCCGCGACGTCCTAAAATGCCGCCGTGAATTTTAGGGTGCAGAGTTTTTACGCGACCATCCATCATTTCCGGGAAGCCGGTGTGCTGTGAGACTTCTTTAACCGGTATAAATTCATCCGCCAGTAATTTTGCGGTGCCACCTGTGGACAGGATTTCGACTCCCTGTTGGTGCAGGGCTCTGGCAAATTCTACGATGCCAGCTTTATCGGAAACGCTGATGAGGGCGCGTCGTACAGGGCGCTGAGTTAAATCGGTCATTTTCGGTCTCGTGTGCGAGTATTACAAAGCCGGCGATTATACCGGAGAATGGCGCTCTGGTGGAGTGTGTAGCGGGTATTGTTTTATGCGGTTGTGCCGGGGATGTGCTAGTCCAGGTTGTACATCCGCAGCTTTTTACGCAGGGTACCGCGGTTCAGGCCAAGGTATTCTGCGGCACGCGACTGGTTGCCGCCAGTGTGTTCAAGTATGGTTTCCAGTAGTGGCTGTTCGATCTGGCTCAAGACCATGGCGTACATTTCACTGGGCTGGGTATCTTCCAGTTCCTGCAGATAGCGTTTTATGGAGCCTTTTACGGCATCATAAATAGGAGAAGTTGACTGTATGCTATGTTCATCTGAACTATCTTTTTTTAGATGGTCGTCGATGGAATAAATATTCTGTGCGCTCATGCGGCCAGTAATCTCCCTTGTGCGAAAAAATTTATTGTTTGTTCAAGCTGAATTGCAGTGGATTCAACTTTGTTTATGCTTTTTCTAAATGATGCAATCTCGGCCATCGTTGCCGAGTTGGTTTCAACTGATTGATTAAAATAGTTATTACAGTACCAGCCGATGTGCTTACGGGCGATGCGTACACCCATAGTTTCACCGTAAAAATCATACAGGCTTTTGAGGTGTTTATTCAATAGCAAAATTACTTCTTTTGTCTCGGGAACGGGTAATTTTTTTCCATGTTCAAGATAATGCAGTATCTCTTTGAAAATCCATGGTCGTCCCTGTGCGCCACGGCCAATCATAATCGCATCGACACCGGTTTGTTTGAGTACTTCAGCGGCTTTTTCGGGTGAGTCGATATCACCGTTGGCGATAACCGGAATTTTGATACGTGATTTAACATTGGCAATGGTTTCGTATTCGGCTTCACCCTTGAATGCGCAGGCGCGACTGCGGCCGTGAATGCTGAGTGCCTGTATGCCCTCGGTCTCTGCGATATGGGCAATATTCAGGGCGTTGCGGTTATCGAGGTCCCAGCCAGTACGAATCTTGAGTGTGACCGGCACATCAACTGCGCTTACCACATGCCGCAAAATTTCAGTGACCAGGGCTTCGTCCTTCATCAGGGCAGAGCCAGCCATGACATTGCACACTTTTTTGGCTGGGCAACCCATGTTGATGTCGATAATCTGTGCGCCATTCTCCACGTTAAATAACGCGGCTTCAGCCATCTGCTCTGGATTAGTACCTGCTATCTGCACACTGCGTGGTGTGGTTTCGCCGGTATGATCGAGACGAAGCTGGGTTTTACGCGAATGCCACAGCTGTTTGTTGGAGGTCACCATTTCCGAAACCGCGAGCGCGGCGCCCTGTTCGCGGCAGAGTACGCGAAACGGGCGATCGGTAATCCCGGCCATCGGGGCAAGTATCAAAGGGTTATCAAGGGTGTAGGGGCCGATTTTCATCGGGTGTAATTTTGCCAGATAGTGCTGGATTTGAGAATAAAGGTCGACAGCCGGTTTCGAGGGCAGTTTTCTTATAGAAAGCTGAATTCGTAGGTCATTGCATTTTTACCGGGATCCTGAATTTCTATATTGAAATTGACAGGTATCTCAGGTGCGAGGGGTCTGAGGCTAGTCGCCTTGATCTGTAAATAATCTTCCGGGGTGAATGTGCGTGAAGCGATGACTTCACCGCGGACATCAGAAAAATCAATGAGGATATTCGGGTAGGGTTGCTCGAATTTGGCATGATTGATCAGCGTGCCCGAAATCATCAATGCATTTCTGACATTGGGATGGGTGTAGATATTACGCGTCGTCATTTCAATCTGGCCAGGCTCGCGCAAATCCATGGTATTACAGTCGGTGATAAAACAGAATTGGGTGATATAGGGGCGTAGCTGTGGATTTGCTACCAGTTCGTTGCGGTTGAACCAGGCGTATTCGACAAACAGGCTGGCGGCGAGCATTAAAATGGCAACGCTCCAGGCGAGATCCTGCCAGATGGAGTAGGTGTTGTGTAATTCGGGTATGCGAAACTCATCAGGGATGAGTTTGCTTTGCACATCGCTAAACAGGTCATTCTCAGCTTTGCGGTTTGGTTTGTCTGGCGCATTTCTGGTGAGAGTTTCAGTTTTGGCCGGTGTGCTTGACGTCAGGTTATCGGCCTTTGCTGCAGATTGGCTGGTTGCCTTAAGCGGTTCTTTAGCGATTGCTGCGCTTTCAGGTTTTATATCCTGTTCGTTAATTTTGCTATCAGTTTTAGCTGTAGCAAGTGCTTCTGTAGCAGCGGCGGTGGATTTTATGGCTGCACCTTCTTTAGTTTCGGGTTTTGCTGCTTCTGCTTTTGTTTCTGATTTGATGTTCGTAGTGGTACTGGTGGCCGGTTTAGCCTTAGGAGGTGCTGCATCTGGTGATGCGCTGAACATATCATTCTGTGCAGGCTGATTAGATGGTGTGGTATCTATAATTGGCTTGTTTACATTGACTGGCACGCTCTCGTTGCCTGAAGATTTGTTTTGCACTCTACCGGTAATTGAATCAGTTTCAAATCTAGTCTTATTTACTGCGCCGGAATCGCGGTTCTCATCTTTTGCCTTTTGACTGGTAGTTTTCTCAGGTTGACTGGCGGTAGTATCTTTGGCTGATGGGCGCTCTTGGTGTGCCTGTAGAGTTGCCTTTGCTTTATCCGGTATGGCATTGAACACTTCTTTACAAACACCGCAACGCACAAAGCCATCAGCCATCTTCAGATGTTCATCTGAGACTTTAAAAACGGTATGACAATGTGGGCACTGTGTCTGCATGGGATCGTATGATGCAGCGAATTAACTCCGTCTGCAACCGTGTAATTGTGTCCAGTCGTCTTCGAAAACGGGCGCATCCATTTCAAAGTAGGGGGTATAGGCCTTGATTACGCTGTTAGCCTGCTCAGCCAGAATGCCCGAAAGCACAATGTCCCCACCAGCTAGCGTGTGCGCTGCGAGTATTGGTGCCAGCTCGACCAGGGGGCCGCTCAGGATATTGGCAACCACAATTTCATATTGCTGTTGCCCCTTGATGGCAGCAAATTGTTCTGTATCGAATAAATGCAGGCGAGTTTCTACCTGGTTGGCCCTGGCATTGGCCAGACTGGCTTCCAGTGCCTGTGGGTCGATATCAACGCCATCTGCCTGCTCCACGCCCAGCATCAAGGCGGCAATGGCCAGAATGCCTGAGCCGCAGCCATAATCGAGAAGGCTATTCTGTCGCTGAA
>JAOUPA010000152.1 GCA_029880105.1 Gammaproteobacteria bacterium | reverse complement strand
GTCGGGTTTTGGGTGTGCAGAGTCATTGCCTAACTCCCGAACATTATGCGCCCAATCTTGCATTATTTTGGGTAGTACGCCTTTACTGGCTAAGTCGTCAATTTCTTGTTTAAGATTATTGCCAGTTGCATTTTGTTCTCGTAAAGAAACTTGTAAAGAGCTTCTTGCCATTAAGGCGGCCGCATCCCAATTTTGATCCTTTAGGTTTCTTTTGGCTTGCAACCAATACCGTCCTACTGCTTCTGGCCAATGGTCAGGGTGTTTTTGTAGCTTTCCCAGAGGCCAAGGTACAACTCTGTAATCATGATGATCATGACTAGCAGACCAAAAAACCATTACATATGAAGCGCAATTCCCACATTTTAGCGTGTCAAAATTAAGGACTTTACTACCATTTGGTTTTTTCTTTTCTGCGTGGTGTTCTATTTCGAAATTTCCACGTTCCGAACAGAATGGACATTCAATTTTGAATGTTGAAAGAGTGTTGCCACTATATCCAGACCACTCTCCCATGTCCCACCAACTATTCATTGGTTGCGCTCCTTGTGCTCATAATTACAATTAGAACTCCTAAAAGCTCTGTATGCAAATTGATTTTTAGGGGGTATAACAAACCTGTTTTTAATTAAATCAAATACCTGGTTTTTTATTAGGTATCCGAAATAAAAAAGCCAAGGTGTCTGTAATTGGTTGCGGTAATCCATAAGCTGCCATCCCTTGGAAGTGGGCAAAGAGGTTAAGCTGATTCTTGCATAGCTTGTTGTTTGTTTCTAGCTTTTCTTCATCACCTGTGCAACCTGTCGCGGCTTCTGGCTTTGGTAGGGCAATTCGCCAGGGGAGGCGAATTGAGGGCTGCGAGCGGGATTGCAAAATACTTCCCTGTATTTTGCCCTTCGGGCCAGCTATAAAACAGCTGTTCAATTTCGATCCCATCGAAATTAGTGCGAGTCAGCGCGACCCGTTGGCAAAGCCTGAAGCTGAGGGAACCCCGCAGGGGCAGGTTGCTTGGGGCGGCACTTGTTACAGAATACATCCATGTATTCTTCCCTTCGGGCCATGCATCGCATGTTCAAATTCGCTCCCAGCGAATTTAGTGAGTCCTTTTTGCTGCTGATGGCAAAAAGGACTTCGCCCGTGGGTGCGAGAACCCACACCACTGAGGTATCGGTTAATGATGAAATATCTCAGCGGATTTAAAGCACAGTAGCCCGGATGAGGTACAACAAATTACGGGCTACCGTGATGATTGCATTATTGGCTATCTGTTATGGGCATTTATATGCCAGGCCTGAGATGTTTACATCATCACCCGTGCTGGCATAGGCGCTCTGTAGATAAACGATATTCGCACCCATTTCTGCGGCCTTATTCTTAAGGTCGTTCTTGGCGCCAACAATGAGTCTCTCTATATCACTTTCTGGCATCAGTCCTAGTGACGGGCCTTTGAACAGGTAATACTCTCGCCCGGTGACTTCGCCCAGCAACTTGCATTCAGCCGGTGGTGCAGATTTCTCTTTGGGCGGTTCCAGCTTTGCAGAGAGGATGCTCGGCACCACCTCACCGCCGGCCAGCTTTACTGATGTAGCCTCTGGCGATATCTCAATGGTTGAACAACCTGACGTGAGCAGGATAGTGAGGCATGTCGAAAAATATCGCAGTTTCATTGTAAGTCTCCTTATGTATTCAACGGCCAACGTTGTAAATAACCTGACAAATTGATTGTGAGCAGCAAGGTAGGGCGCAATAAGCGGGGTGCATTGCGCCGTATGGGTCTGTGATATTGGTTTTGCATTCCATTAGTGCCATCCCTTCGAAGTGGGCAGTAGGTTAAGTCGATTCTTGCACAGGTTTTTGTTTATGCCTATACATTTGTGCCTGAATAAGCACGCACTAAAAATTATCGATCAGATACGGGTCGCATTTTTTAAATGCTTACTAGTAAAGGCGCAGGGGAAAAAATCAGGTCCCGATATTTATTATTTTTTTAAATAAAAATTTTTTCTGGGAAAAGGAGCGCGAGGAATATTACGATTCCTGTAGTGATGCAACTATGTTGAAGGCCTCTGCAATAGTGGGGGCATAGAGTTTGGCAACACAGCAGGAACCCTGTTGTGCAGCATGGGCCTTTACCAGGCCCAGGATATCGAGCAAGGCTATGGCCTGGTTACGAGGTTCAGGCATGATGAACTGGTTTACACGCGTGGTCAGGCTGAAGGTGTTTCCCGAAGCATCGATAAGGTAGTCCGACTCGTCATACTCAAAGCTGTGCAGGTCAGCATCGTTATCCCATGCAGACTGGTCAGCTACGTAAACCAGTTCTGCATCGTCGGCATGTTTAATAATGGCAGGCCAGTTGATCAATTTAACCTCGTTTAAATCAGGGGTTCAGCTAACAGTAGCCGGGAGCGGATGATACTAACCGAGAATATTAAAATTTACTGCAATCTGCTGGCTATATTCTTCTTAAGGCTCATGTTCACGGTTAAAATTTGTTATTCTTCCCACTATTCCATAGTTAATCCAAAGGTGTGTTATGCCCCGTTACCGCTCCAAAACCACAACTGAAGGCCGCAATATGGCCGGTGCCCGCTCACTGTGGCGTGCGACCGGAATGAAGGATGCTGATTTCCAGAAACCGATTATCGCCGTGGTCAATTCATTTACCCAGTTTGTGCCGGGGCATGTGCACCTGAAAGACATGGGCCAGCTGGTCGCGCGTGAGATTGAGAAGGCCGGTGGCGTTGCCAAGGAATTCAATACCATCGCGGTCGATGACGGCATTGCGATGGGCCACGATGGTATGCTGTACAGCCTGCCTAGCCGCGACCTGATCGCCGATTCGGTCGAGTACATGGTCAATGCCCATTGTGCCGACGCCATGGTCTGTATCTCCAACTGTGACAAGATCACACCGGGCATGCTGATGGCGGCGATGCGTATCAATATCCCGGTGGTGTTTGTCACCGGCGGGCCAATGGAAGCCGGCAAGACAAAACTCGCCGAGCATAACCTTGACCTGGTTGATGCCATGGTCATCGCGGTTGATAACAGCGCCAGTGACGAAACCGTGGCCGAGTATGAGCGCAGTGCCTGCCCGACCTGCGGTTCATGTTCCGGTATGTTTACCGCCAACTCGATGAACTGCCTGAGCGAGGCGCTTGGCCTGAGCCTGCCCGGTAACGGTACCGTGGTTGCTACCCATGCCGACCGCGAGAAACTGTTCAAACGCGCCGGTTCGCTGATCGTTGAACTGACTAAACGTTATTATGAGCAGGACGACGACAGCGTGCTGCCACGCAACATCGGTTCAAAAGCCGCGTTCAACAACGCCATGGCACTGGATATTGCCATGGGCGGCTCGACCAATACCATTCTTCACCTGCTGGCGATTGCGCAGGAGGCCGGGGTCGACTTCACCCTGAAAGATATCGACGCGCTGAGCCTCAAGGTACCGCAGCTTTGCAAGGTGGCGCCGAATACACCGAAATACCATATTGAAGATGTACACCGCGCCGGTGGTATCTTCGGCATACTCGGTGAACTCAACCGTGCCGGCCTGCTCGATGCCCAGTGCCCGACGGTACACAGTGGCACCCTGCAGGAGGCACTGGCGCAATGGGATATCACCCTCAATGATGATGTTGATGTTGCCGAATTCTTCAAGGCCGGCCCGGCCGGCATCCCGACACAGACCGCGTTCAGCCAGAGCACACGCTGGCCATCGCTGGATGATGATCGCGAGCATGGCTGCATCCGTTCACTCGAGCACGCCTATAGTAAAGAGGGTGGTCTTGCGGTATTGCACGGCAACATCGCCGAGGATGGTTGCGTCGTGAAAACCGCCGGTGTCGATGAATCCATCCTGGTGTTCGAAGGTAGCGCGCATATCACCGAATCACAGGACCAGGCCGTGGACGATATCCTCAATGACCGGGTCAAAGCAGGCGACGTAGTCATCGTACGTTACGAAGGCCCCAAAGGCGGACCGGGCATGCAGGAGATGTTGTATCCAACTTCCTACATCAAGTCGAAAGGCCTCGGCAAAAGTTGCGCGCTGCTGACCGATGGCCGTTTCTCCGGCGGCACCTCGGGCCTGTCGATTGGTCACGTCTCACCCGAAGCCGCTGCCGGTGGTGCCATCGGCCTGGTACGCAATGGTGACAGGATTCGTATCGACATCCCGAACCGCACGATCAATGTCTTACTCAGTGATGAAGAACTGGCACAGCGCAGGGCAGAGCAGGATAAGAAGGGTTGGGCTCCAGTAGAGTCACGTCCACGTAAGGTAAGTGCCGCGTTGAAGGCATATGCTTTGTTAGCGACCAGTGCGGATAAAGGGGCGGTGAGGGATTTGTCCAAGCTTGATTAGACTTAATAAATAAACCGTCATGCTCGGCTACGATCGGGCATCCATAAAAGCCTCGGTCACGAGGCTTTTTTATTGCTGTCATCTTGAGCTTATGCGAAAGATCTCGGTTTTTATCATTCCTATGCTCCAGCGTGGGAACGGCTACTGAGACATTTCCTGTTTTCTGACTTGCCGTGCTAATCCATAGCTTTTGGTTCCGCGCTTGCTGGCGCGCAACCAAAAGTTATGATATA
>JAOUPA010000151.1 GCA_029880105.1 Gammaproteobacteria bacterium | reverse complement strand
CAGATTTTGACGGCCTCTTTGAGCTGTTCGATATTGAAGTTGTCGAGCAGGGCACGGTCGGCATTGGCGGCCAGTGCCTGGTTGAGTTCATCGATGTTCTCAACCTCGATTTCAATGGGCATTTCCGGATTATGAATACGCGCCTCTTCAATCGCCTGTGCGATACCGCCGCAGGCGATGATGTGGTTCTCCTTGATCAGGATGGCATCGTATAAGCCAATGCGGTGGTTCTGGCAACCGCCGCAACTGACGGCGTATTTCTGGGCGAGACGCAGACCCGGTATGGTTTTTCGGGTGTCGAGTACGACCGCGCCGGTGCCGGCAACCGCACTGGCATATTCCGAGGAGAGAGTCGCCGTCGCTGAGAGTGACTGTAGAAAATTCAGTGCAGTGCGCTCGCCGGTGAGTATCGAACGTGAGGCGCCACTCAGGCTGCAGATTGTCTGTCCCTTTTCAACGGCATCACCATCTTCGAAATTCCACTCGATCAGAATTTCATCGTCGATCTGGCGAAAGACCTCTTCGAACCAGTCCATACCACAGAGGATGCAGTCTTCACGGCTGATCACCGTGGCCAGTGCAATCTCATTGTCGGGAATGAGCTGCGCGGTGAGATCACCATCACCGACATCTTCGTGGATGGCGATATTGACGATTTCTTCGATGGCACTTTGTGGAACGTGCAGCAGGCTTAAAGTCATATTGGGCTAGCTCAGCGCGTGGTAAAGAATTTTGGATTTGCGCTGATAGTTGTACAGGGACTGTTTCTGCATCGGTAATTTTTCCACTGGTACCTCACTAAAACCGCGCTCTAAAAACCAGTGCGTTGTCTGGGTGGTGAGCGTGAACAGTTCAGTGATGTGCTGTTTGCGTGCCTGCCACTCGATGTGCTCCATCAGGTCATTACCGCGACCCTGCTGCTGGTAGTCGGGGTGTACTGCAAGGCAGGCGAGCTCGGCGGCTTTTTCTTCCGGAAACAGGAACAGTGCAGCGCAGCCAATAATCATGCTGTCGCGTTCAATGACGGTGAAATATTTAATATCGAGTTCCAGCTGTTCACGAGAACGCTTAACCAGTACACCTTTTTCTTCCAGTGGTGCGATCAGTTCCATGATGCCGCCGATGTCGTCAATGGTGGCGGTGCGCAGGCCTTCGTAATTGTCGGCACTAACCAGTGTGCCAACACCGTCGCGGCTATAGAGCTCGAGCAGCAGAGCACCGTCGATGTTCTGGCTGATCATGTGGGTGCGATTGACACCGCTACGACAGGCGTGGGCAGCCTTGTTCAACAATGCCTGTGTAAGCCTGTTTTCGTCATTGCTCTGTTTGTTTTTCTTGCCGTGATTTTTCTGCCACTGCTCAGCCTGGTTGATATCCAGTTGCTGTAGTAACTGGCCATCTTTATCAGTGACACCATTGTTCTCCATAATAAAGATCAGTTTGTCTGCTTCAAGCGCAATCGCGGTTTCGGTGGCAATATCTTCGGCGCGCAGGTTGAAGGTCTCACCGGTGAGCGAGTAACCAATGGGTGAAATCAGTACCACATTTTTCTGTTCGAGCTGACTGGCAATGGCCTCGGCATCAACACGCCTGACGTTACCGGTTTGGCAGAAGTCGATACCGTTACGTACGCCATAGGGTTGGGCAGTAATAAAATTACCCGAGACCACGCGAATTGCTGCACCTGCCATAGGCGTATTGGGGAGTCCCCTGGAAAGCTGTGCTTCAATGGCCATGCGTACCTGTCCGACGGCCTGCTCGACACCGGGCATGTTTTCGGCGGTGGTGATACGTAGTTCGTCAGCGAAGCTTGATTCGAGGCCGAGGTGCTGTAACTGTTTTTCAATTTGTGGACGGGCACCGTGTACCAGTACCAGGCGTACGCCGAGACTGCCGAGCAGGGCGATATCATTGATCAGGTGGGCAAAGCCGGGATGATCGACGGATTCACCACCGAACAGGATGACGAAGGTGCTGCCACGGTGGGTGTGAATATAGGGCGCAGAGGCCCTGAACCAGTCAACATGGTCAGAGTTAATCTTATCGTTGGGCGCTTTTTTCAAGTTGTTATGTCCTAAAAACGGTCACTAGTTAGATTGTAATATACGTGTTTTCGTGTGCTGATTCACGCAGAAATCCTGTTAATGAGTATATAACACGAGAATAAATAGTCAGGATAGATTATTTAACAGACATACAAAACCGTTTTAGTTTTAAATAACTGTTTTTTTTGTGAAATAAAAAAGGCAGCTTTTATAAAAAAGCTGCCTTAGAAGTTTTTACTCCCGCCTTCCTGGCTTATTATTTTTTGTTTCCATAATTCGGGAACAAATTATTTTTTTATTATTACAGATTCAGTTTTTATAATCACCTTAATCTTGGCTGAATGGGCTTCACATTTGGTATTTTGTTCACTTGTTCTAGTGTGATTATTTTATTTTTTGAATCCAGGTATTTTAAATCTCCATTAGAGCAGGTTACTGGCACCAGTATATGCGTGTATCTTTTTTGCTCAGGCTATCAAGCAGTTTGTGGTGGGTGTCTGTGTGAATGACAGGGATGTCAACGGAATTCATGTCTGCATAGGTTTCGATAACAACCGCATTAGGTCTCTGAGAGTAGAGAGACTGTGTACTGCCAGATACTTGTATTGGGGTGTCTGTGTACATAACCTGATCCTGGTATTTAAATCACATTTTATTGTTTTCTGATTGCGCAGTACTATATGGTGTATATATAACTATAGTCAAGCTCAATATGTTGTGTGTATATTAGTGGACAATACTGGGGAAAACTGTGGATAAAAATTAAAAATAGCAGTGATTACAGAAACTTAAGTAATGTGAAAAAATGTACTTTAGAACATCATAAACAAGCGATATAAATTTTTTTTGGGGTAATATTTGAGGCTTATTTTTCTTGATGAAGAAGTCAGCACAGGTAGAGTGATTCCTGGTATGAATTTTGTGCTCACTTGCAGCATTATTTATGCTTAGTTATTAGTGTAAAAAATTACTAGCTCGTTTTTTAATAACCCGTGTTTCACATCACGAATATTCTGAAATTTGGTACGGAGTTACTTTATATATTGACCACCAGCATGAATACTGAAAGACTGCATACTATTGTCGGGCATGGACTATAAATTACAAGAATGAATATATTAGTTGGGAGTTATTTTCTCTCGTTTCAGCGTTTTTCAGCACTATTTCTGCAGGTCACATTGTTGCTGTCTATGTTGATGGCTACTGATGCTCATGCAGCCATTACGGCCACGCGTACCTCTTCACCAGTTTTTTATACCAACTCAAATGCGGCCACTGCCACCACCTCGCCGCAGTGTACTTACATGTCATTTGATGTAAATACTACGACAGCCATTGTCGATGCCTGGGTGACGTTAGATGTGACCAGTAGTTCGCTGTTATCCATGGGTGGAGGTGATGATGGTATCTTCCATTTCGGGCCGATGGCTGCAGGCGAAACCAGGGCGGTATTTTTCTACGTCTGTTCGAGTCATACCGCCAAGGCTGCTTCAGCCGCACAAAATTACAGCATTAATACCTTCGATGGTAAGCCGACAGTGGCCGGTGGTGGTGTCGCCACGCCTGCGAATACAACCAATTTTTCCATTACTATCGATGATGATGTGATCGAGGCCAACCCTAATGTGGTAAATGCTATCTGGGCGGATATCAACCCAAGTGTCCTGGGCGCAACCACCACGCTAACCGTAGATGGTGATACCGGTACCATTGGTTGTGTTAATCCGCCATCAACCTGTACCGGTGCCGCAGCTGGGCCCATCGGCTTTAATCCCGCTACCTTTACTGACTGGCGCGCCGATGCCTATGAGCTGGTTGCCACAACGATTGTGCTCTCGGGTGGTAACAGTGCCAGCTACACCAATATTTTATATATAGACAGCCTGCCGTCTTCTTCATCCACTAATTATCAGGCGATCTATTATTTCCGCCCGGTTGCGACTACGGCATCGACGACCACACTGTCGCCGGTTTCCTATATCGCCAGTGGTACCCAGATAAAGCACACCAACCTGGGCAGTGGTGCCTATGCGACCGCGGGTGGCCTGCTGCCAATCCTGCCGGCAAAGAATGAGATCCTGCTGGCGAAGTCGGTCAGTCATGCCACGCTGCCGGCACAGGGTGGTGTCGTGACCTATACGCTGAGCGCGACCAACTATGGCGCCTATAGTGTCAGCCTGGATAGTTTTATTGATGTCCTACCGGTGGGCGCGACTTATGTGCCAGGCTCGACCACGTTCAATGATGTACCGTTTGTTGATCCATACATTAATGGCTCGACGCTCGACTGGTCTTCGCTGTTTGATATTCCCGGTGGCTCGACACGTAACCTGATTTTTCAGGCAACCCTGCCTGCGACACCGGGTATCTACACCAATGCTGCCTATGCACTGATTGGTAGCGCCATTCTTGATACCACCCTGGCCACCAGTGACTATGTGCCGCCAACAGCACAGACCATTGTGCTGAATGCGCCGACGATTACCAAGGCGTTCTCACCGACAGCGCTGGCGATAACAAAAATCTCGAAGCTGACGTTGACCATCAGTAATGAGAATAGTGCGCACACGCTGAACGGCATTGCGATC
>JAOUPA010000150.1 GCA_029880105.1 Gammaproteobacteria bacterium | reverse complement strand
TCGGGCGCCGCGACCCTCGGTGTCTTTCTGGAAAAACCAGCCACCGAGACCAAGCCCGGATCAGCCGGCTGGTACAACTCCGCCGCCTTTGAAAAGGCCGCACATGCCGAGGGCGTGTACGCAAAGAGCATCAATGGCGACGCATTCTCTGATGAAGTACGCGCCATGGCCATCGAGATTATTAAGGAAGATTTAGGTCAGGTTGACCTGGTTGTTTACTCGCTGGCCTCGCCGGTACGCAAGCTGCCGAAAACCGGCGAAGTCGTGCGCTCGGTATTAAAGCCGATCGGCGAGACCTACAGGGCGACCGCGCTCGACACCAGCAAGGATGTCATCATCGAGGCCGAGGTTGAACCAGCAACTGAGGAAGAAATCCGCAACACCGTCACCGTTATGGGCGGTGAAGACTGGGAGCTATGGATGGCGGCGCTGAAAGAGGCCGGCGTACTGGCCGATGGTGTCAAGACAGTATCCTATGGCTACATCGGTACCGACATCACCTGGCCGATTTACTGGCACGGTGCCCTTGGTAAGGCCAAGGAAGACATGGACCGGGCCGCAGGCGAAATCAGGAAGTCACTGGCCGACATCAATGGCACAGCGAATATGGCCGTACTGAAGAGCGTCGTTACCCAGGCCTCGGCTGCGATTCCAGTCATGCCACTGTATATCGCTATGGGCTTCAAGGTAATGAAAGAGCTGGGTATTCACGAAGGTTGCATCGAGCAGATCAATCGCATGTTTCGCACACAGCTATATAAAGAAGGTGGTGCAGAGCTGGATGAGGTTGCGCGCATTCGCATGGATGACTGGGAACTGCGCGACGATGTGCAGAACAGGGTCAAGGAGCTCTGGCCACAGGTCACCGATGGCAATCTTTTTGATATCACCGATTATCAGGGATACAAGGATGAGTTTTTAAAACTGTTTGGCTTTGGGATTGATGGCGTGAATTACGAAGCCGATGTCGATACCATGGTGGAATTTGAACCAATAACGGCTTAATGAAGTCGCCGAGGATTTGTGCAATTACAAAGTATTTGTAGTGATTGATAGCTGATTGTGGGCAGAAAAAACCAGGTATGCCCACTATTAATTCAAAAAATGTCCCTACGTAATATTTATTAATGTGGCAAGAATCGACGAACAACTACAGGCAGCAAATTCAAATATGGATAGATCAAGACTAACTACCCTGACAGCCAGTAACAATGCATCAGTCCTTCGCCTGAAATTTCTTACACCACTTGTCGCCGCTATAGTGTTGCTGGTTCTCACAGCAGCTATTAGCCTCTTCTATTTTGAATCCGATAGTAAAAGCCATGGATTGCTACAGGAACGTATGACGCGAACACAAAGAGCCGCGCAGGAGTTTTATAGTCATAATGTTATCTATGACGCAAATGCACTGCATGCCATTATGGATACGTTAAAGTATGATGACAGGCTTACAGAAATATTTGCCAGTTACGACAGGACAGCGCTATTCAAATACACGAAAAAATTATTCGAGAGCTTAAATAGCGACTATAACGTCACACACTTCTACTTTATTAAACCCGATAGAGTAAATCTTTTACGAGTACACACACCAGGACGCTATGGTGACAGAATTGACCGTGTTACAACACTGCGTGCTGAAGAAAGCGGTGATATTACCTACGGGGTTGAGCTTGGAATATTGGGCACACTTACCTTACGTGTAGTTTCACCATGGCACGATAGTCAGACAGGAAAACTCATTGGTTATATAGAACTAGGTATGGAGATTGATCATATAGTTAGTCGAATTAGTGAAGTATTCGGACTAGATGCCTTTGTCATGATTAATAAAAATGTATTGAACCATGAGGCGTGGGAAGCAGGTATGAAGGCCCTGGGGAGAGAGACATTATGGGACCAATTTAAGAATGTAGTACAGAGCGCCGAAATACCGAGAGAGATTCCAGAAGTTCTAAAGGAGTGGATTAAAAGTGATGAAAATGAATATAAAAACCAGGTTATTCCATTTGAGTATAAAGGCGCCTCCTATAGGTTTCTATCAATCCCGGTTAAAGATGTTATAGGACGTGATGTGGCACAAATAATTCTTTTAAACGATGTTTCCGTTGAAACAGGGGCAGCCAGAAGAACCAGTATGGTAGTGGGTGCGGCAGTACTTGGAATAGGCGGCCTGTTGATTGCTTTATTTTCCTGGCAGGCTGGACGTATTGGTCGACGAATCGGAGATGATGCAAAGATGCTATATCAAATTGCAACTCGAGATGTGCTTACCGGCCTTTATACTCGCAGGGCATTTGATGATTTTCTCAGTACCGAGATATCGCGTTCATCGCGTTACTCTCATTCAGCTTCCCTGCTTCTTATCGATATCGATCATTTCAAGAGCATCAACGATGACTATGGGCATCAGGTCGGCGATATGGTATTACATGAGATAGGCAAGCGGCTACAAAATGTCGCTCGAAATGAAAATTACATATGTCGATATGGCGGCGAGGAAATAGTAATTATATTGCCAGAAGCAGATCAGAACTCAGCAGAGTATTGTGCAAATCGTTTAAAAAAAGAAATTGGTGGGCGGGCATTTGATATTGTAAACAACCAGTCTATTACTGTTACTGTAAGTATAGGTATTGCAACATACCCGGCACATGCGGATACAGGGGCTTCACTCGTCGCAGCAGCAGATAAAGCATTGTATAAAGCCAAGGCGAGTGGACGAAATTGCATCTGTACCTATGTTTTGGAATAAGCCGTATAAAAAGATAAGGATGAATTTTTAAGTTTATCTGGCTTAGAACTTCTTGGTATGGATGTTATGACGTATTCGTTGAGATACCAGATGATATGTCCAGGTGAAAATTCTGAAAAATAACCATGGCCTTTTATAAGGAGTATACGCCAGTCCTCTTAAGTTAAAAATGAAACAGGAAGTTCAGGCCGCCCCAGACCTGTGATCTGGAGATAAATTTAAGATCGGGTGATTTTGCATTTACGGAAAAGGTTAATTGTGATTTTTCGAAGCCCATGGTGACACCAACGGCACCATCAAAAACAACCCGCTCGATCTGATCCGCAGAGAACTGCACATCACTCTCCCTGAACTGGCCCTGTAATAACACATCGTAAATAATCAGGTGTGAGCGCAGTGCCGACCAGAAATACCACTCCTGTTCAGGCGCAGAGGGTAAAAAATTGCCTCGATTAACCGGGTCGAAAGGCAGGCTCCAGAAAGGGGTCCTGATGCTGCCAGCCCTGACAGCGACACCGACATTAAGATTGGTTTGATAACCAAGTGATAAACCATAAAACGTCGTTAAATCCCACCGCCCAGTCCTGGAGTAATCGGGCTGCAGTAGTGAGCCCGACAGGCGTAAACGCATGGTCAATTCGCCACCATCCGAAATCTGGTGAGACCAGCCTTGCGGATCAACAGGCTCCTTGCTACCAGATGCCGCGCGATAGGTAGTATGCAGCTGTGTCTGTAGCGATTCAGCCAGCTGGGTGCCCAGCAGACCTATCGACACCTCAGCAGCAAGTGCCTTTCGATGATCGGCGAGTACCCGCTTATTACTTAGATAAATTAAAGATGAATATGGTCTGTCATTAAATACAGGCAACGGATCAGATAAATCATCAGGTGTATAAACCACCGAGCCGAGCATAAAGCTGTAAACAATATCGTTATCGGTATTAGTCATGCCCAGCCATTTACTCGTTGAACGCACCAGGTTATCCAAAGGATAAATACCTTTCTCCTTTTTCCAGTAAAACTCGAAAGCCATACCCATGGTGTAATCGCGATCTTCATTAGAAAAAGGCACAAACATATCCTGATCGATATAAATACCAATGCCACTATCAGGCTGATCGGCATGCGCCGCAGATAGAAAGGCATTAACGATTGTGAGAATAGAAAAGATCAGAAATCTGAAATACATGCAACGGCACCTGGTACTCAGTCGAGTAGAACATTAATAGGCTGAATGGCCTTTTTGTTATAGTATTGGTTAAAGCTTAATGGTCCCGCCTCTATTTACTAGTAAAACTACAACATGAATACAAAAAACCCGTCAGATCTTCATCTTAAACTCCGCAACCTTGAAAATGAAGATTACCCGCAGGTCTCCAGGCTCATGGAAGAAATTTATTCGGATCTAGGCGGCGCGTGGTCTGAGAGTTCATTGTCTGCATTGATCAAGGATTTTCCAGAAGGCCAGATAGTGATCGAAGATAGTGGAACAGTGGTTGCAGTAGCGCTTTGTGTGAGATGTAGTTACGAACGCTTCAGTCGTACCCATACCTATGACGACCTCATTGGACGTCGAGATCGTATCAAGCACGATGAAAATGGTGATGCACTCTACGGCATGGATATGTTTGTCAGCAAGGAGTACCGTGATCTGAGACTGGGTAGAAGGTTGTATGATGCACGTAAGGAGCTTTGCCGAAACCTCAACCTTCGTGCCATCCTTGCCGGTGGCCGCATTATCCGTTATTACGAGTACGCAGACATGAAGCCTGCCGACTATATCGAAGCTGTGCGTCGCAGGGAAATTCACGACCCTATACTTAGTTTCCAGTTGGCGAATGACTTTGAGGTAAAACGTTTGATGAAGGGCTACATGCCCGAAGACAAAAAGTCCCTGGGCTATGCCACACTGCTTGAG
>JAOUPA010000035.1 GCA_029880105.1 Gammaproteobacteria bacterium | reverse complement strand
ACGCGTTACTATGCGTCATATCAAGCAGCTTGAAAAAGCCAAGGTCACCAAGCTTGAGGCCCCTGTTGAATATCTGCTGGGCAAGGCTCTGGCACACGATATTATTGATACATCTACTGGTGAAATTATTGCACCAGCGAACTCTGAATTTACTGAAGAGCTAATTGCTGCATTGCAGGAAGCAAAAATCAAGAGCTTCAAGGTTATTTATACTAATGATCTTGAGGCTGGTCCATTCATCTCAAATACCCTGAGAGTTGACACGACAACAACTAAACTTGATGCCCAGATAGAAATTTATCGCATGATGCGTCCAGGTGAGCCACCTACAAAAGATGCATCAGAGAATCTGTTTAATAATCTTTTCTTCTCGGCAGATCGTTACGATCTTTCCAGCGTTGGCCGCATGAAGTTTAATCGTCGACTGGGTCGTAAGGAAGAAAAAGGGCCCGGCATTATTTACGATTACAGCCATTTCAAAGACAGAAAGGACGATGAAGCAAAACAGCTGATTGAAGAGCTAGGCGAGACCTCTGATATTCTGGCTGTGTTACAGGAGCTTATTGCTATTCGAAATGGTCAGGGTGTAGTTGATGATATCGATCATCTGGGTAACCGTCGTATACGTTGCGTAGGTGAGATGACTGAAAACGTATTCCGAGTTGGTCTGGTGCGTGTTGAGCGCGCAGTTAAGGAGCGTCTGACTACAGCTGAACAGGAAGGCTGGATGCCACAGGATTTGATTAATGCAAAACCTGTGTCAGCAGCTGTTAAAGAGTTCTTTGGTTCGAGTCAGTTGTCACAGTTTATGGATCAGAATAATCCATTGTCTGAAGTGACACATAAACGCCGTGTTTCAGCATTAGGTCCAGGTGGTCTAACACGTGAGCGTGCCGGTTTTGAGGTTCGTGACGTTCACCCGACACATTATGGCCGTGTTTGCCCGATTGAGACACCTGAAGGTCCAAACATTGGTTTGATCAACTCGTTGTCTGTTTATGCGCGCACCAATGAATATGGATTCCTGGAGACACCATACCGTAAAGTGATAAATAGTAAGGCGACAGGCGACATCGATTATCTTTCTGCGATTGAAGAAAGCAACTTTGTCATCGCGCAGGCAAATGCCAGTATGGATGACAAAGGTAAACTAACCGATGAGTTGGTTTCATGTCGTACTGGTAATGAGTTTGCGCTGGCCAGCCCTGAAGAAGTTCAGTATATGGACGTGTCTCCAAAACAGATCGTATCAGTTGCGGCATCGTTGATTCCATTCCTGGAGCATGATGATGCTAACCGTGCCTTGATGGGATCAAACATGCAACGTCAGGCTGTGCCGACATTACGCGCTCAGAAACCTTTGGTAGGTACTGGTATGGAGCGTACTGTTGCGCTTGATTCTGGCTCATCTGTTGTAGCCAGGCGTGGTGGTGTGGTTGATTCAGTAGATGCAGCACGTATCGTAATTCGTGTCAATGATGACGAGGCGGCAGACGGTAGTACTGGTGTTGATATCTATAATTTAACCAAGTACACACGTTCAAATCAGAATACCTGTATGAATCAGCGTCCCCTGGTTGTTGTTGGTGATGTGATTGCCCGTGGTGACTGTATCGCTGATGGTCCTTCAACTGATATGGGTGAGCTGGCGCTGGGTCAGAACATGCTGGTCGCGTTCATGCCCTGGAACGGCTACAACTTCGAGGACTCAATTCTGATTTCAGAACGTGTTGTAGAAGAAGATCGTTACACTACGATTCATATCGAAGAAAAGAGCTGTGTTGCACGTGACACTAAGCTGGGTGCGGAAGAGATTACCGCTGATATTCCAAATGTTAGTGAAAGCCTGCTTTCAAAACTCGATGAGTCGGGTGTTGTTTATGTCGGCGCCGAAGTTAAGCCTAATGATATTCTTGTTGGCAAGGTAACTCCAAAGGGTGAAACACAGTTAACCGCAGAAGAAAAACTGCTGCGTGCAATCTTTGGTGAGAAAGCCTCCGATGTTAAAGATTCATCACTACGTGTGCCATCAGGTGTTTATGGTACCGTGATTGGCGTTCAGGTCTTTACGCGTGATGGTGTCGCCAAAGACAAGCGTGCTCTTGAAATCGAACAGATGGAGATCGATGAAGCCAAGAAGAATATTGATGCGCAGTGGAAGATTATCGAAGGCGATCTGTACTCTCGTATAGAGTCCTTGATTGTAAATAAGCAGGCAGCAGGCGGTCCAGATGGTTTGAAGGCAGGAGCCAAGATTACAAAATCTTATCTTGAAGATCTCGAGCGTAAGCAGTGGTCGAAGATTCGTCTAAAGGATGAAGATGCCAATAAGAAAATGGAAACACTTTTCAAGCAGGGTAAGGAGCAGCGCAAGATGCTGGACGAAATGTTTGAAGAGAAAAAATCCAAGCTTACTGCGGGTGACGACCTTGCTCCTGGTGTGCTCAAGATGGTTAAAGTCTATCTGGCTGTTAAGCGTCGTATGCAGCCTGGTGACAAGATGGCAGGGCGTCACGGTAACAAGGGTGTGGTCTCAATGATTGTGCCTGTAGAGGATATGCCTCATACCGAAGATGGTACACCAGTTGATATGTGCTTAATCCACTGGGCGTGCCTTCACGTATGAACGTGGGTCAGATTCTGGAAACACATCTTGGACTTGCGGCTCGTGGCCTGGGTCTGGTAATTAGCGATATGCTGGATTCAAATGCCAAGATTGCTGATATCAGAAAATTCCTTGATCAGATTTATAACCATGCAGGTCAGAAGGTTGATCTCAAGTCACTGTCAGATGAAGAGATTATGACACTGGCGAATAATCTGCGTGATGGTGTACCAATGGCAACACCTGTGTTTGATGGTGCTGACGAGTCCGAGATTCATCGCATGCTGGAACTGGCTAATTTGCCAATCACTGGCCAGACAACGTTGATCGATGGACGTACTGGTGAGAAGTTTGATCGCCCAGTGACAATTGGTTACAAGTACATGCTGAAACTTAACCATCTGGTTGATGACAAGATGCATGCACGATCAACTGGACCATACAGTTTGGTTACTCAGCAGCCGCTGGGTGGTAAGGCGCAGTTCGGTGGTCAGCGTTTTGGTGAGATGGAGGTATGGGCGCTTGAGGCTTATGGTGCTTCTTATACCTTGCAGGAGATGTTGACTGTGAAATCGGATGATGTTGCCGGTCGTAACAAGATGTATAAAAACATTGTAGATGGTGATCATCGTATGGAACCTGGTATGCCTGAGTCATTCAATGTATTGCTGAAAGAGATTCGAGCTCTGGCAATCAACATTGAACTGGAACAGGATAAATCATAGTTTTCAGTGTTGCTGAAACAGGTTATCCATAGAAATAAGATTAGACGTTAGGAGTAAGGGCATTGAAAGATCTACTCAAGCTTATAAAGCAGCAGAGCCAAGAAGAAGATTTTGACGTAATCAAAATCAGTCTTGCATCACCGCAACAGATTCAGTCATGGTCATATGGTGAGGTTAAAAAGCCAGAGACCATTAATTACCGCACCTTTAAACCGGAGCGTGACGGGCTGTTCTGTGCCAAGATTTTTGGTCCAGTAAAAGACTATGAATGTTTGTGTGGAAAATACAAACGTTTAAAACATCGTGGTGTCGTTTGTGAGAAGTGTGGTGTTGAGGTAACGCAGTCAAAAGTACGTCGTGACCGTATGGGGCACATTGAACTGGCTAGTCCTGTAGCGCATATCTGGTTCCTTAAGTCATTGCCTTCACGTATTGGTTTGCTGCTGGATATGACGCTGCGTGAAATCGAGCGTATTCTCTACTTCGAGGCATTTGTAGTTGTCGATCCAGGTTTGACTACGTTGGAAAAAGGCCAGCTGTTGACCGATGACACTTACCTGGAGGCTATTGAAGAGCACGGTGATGAGTTTGATGCGCGCATGGGTGCTGAAGCGATTCTTGAACTGCTAAACCAGATTAATCTCGACCAGGAAAGAATTCAGATTCGCGAAGATATGGGTGCAACCAAGTCGGAAACCAAGCTGAAACGTCTGGCCAAGCGCCTGAAACTGGTTGAGTCATTCCTGGCTTCCGGCAATCGTCCTGAGTGGATGATTATGACTGTATTGCCTGTATTGCCGCCTGATTTACGTCCCCTGGTTCCACTCGATGGTGGCCGTTTTGCAACATCTGATTTGAATGATCTTTACCGTCGTGTAATCAATCGTAATAACCGTCTGCGCCGTCTGCTTGAGCTGTATGCGCCTGACATTATTGTGCGTAATGAAAAACGTATGCTACAGGAATCTGTTGATGCGCTTCTGGATAATGGCCGCCGTGGTCGTGCCATTACCGGCACCAACAAGCGTCCACTGAAGTCACTGGCTGACATGATCAAGGGTAAGGGTGGTCGTTTCCGTCAGAATCTGCTGGGTAAGCGCGTTGATTACTCTGGTCGTTCAGTAATCGTGGTTGGCCCTACGCTGAAATTGCATCAGTGTGGTCTGCCAAAGAAAATGTCACTTGAATTATTCAAGCCATTTGTATTTAACAAGTTGCTGCGTCGTGGTCTGGCAACAACCATTAAAGCAGCTAAGAAACTGGTTGATAAAGAAGGTGCAGAGGTTTGGGATATTCTTGAAGAAGTTATCCGCGAACATCCTGTTATGCTCAACCGTGCGCCTACCCTGCATAGATTGGGTATCCAGGCATTTGAGCCTGTGCTTATTGAAGGTAAGGCTATTCAACTGCATCCATTGGTCTGTACAGCATTTAATGCTGACTTCGATGGTGACCAGATGGCCGTGCACGTGCCACTGTCAATTGAGGCACAGTTAGAAACCCGTGCCCTGATGATGTCGACAAACAATATTCTGTCGCCAGCATCAGGTGAGCCTGTCATTGTGCCATCACAGGATATTATTCTTGGTCTTTATTACATGACGCGTGAGTCGATTAATGTGGCTGGTGAGGGCATGGTCTTCGCTGACGTTGATGAAGTGCACCGTGCTTATGATAGCGGTGTTGCTCATTTGCAGGCCAAGGTTAAGGCTCGCGTTAAAGAAGTCGTGTACGATGATGAGGGTAACTTGCAGGAACGTATGGTGATTGTAGATACCACTGTTGGCCGTGCACTGCTCTCAGAAATTGTACCGCCAGGTCTGCCATTTGATGCAGTCAATAAAGTACTTGGTAAGAAGACGATTTCTAATCTAATAAATATGTGTTACCGCCAGGTTGGTCTGAAAGACACGGTTATTTTTGCTGACCAGTTGATGTACACCGGTTTCCGTTACTCAACCAAATCAGGTGTTTCGATCTGTATTAATGATATGGTGATTCCTGATGAGAAATCGACCATTCTTGATGTGGCCGAAAAAGAAGTAAAGGAAATTCAGGATCAGTACACCTCAGGTCTTGTAACCAATGGTGAGCGCTACAATAAAGTCGTTGATATCTGGTCACATGCTAATGAAGCCGTTGCCAAGGCGATGATGGATAAGCTCAGCACTGAAGAAGTTAAAGATGCTGAAGGTAAAACGGTAACACAATTGTCGTTTAACAATATTTATATGATGGCCGATTCTGGTGCCCGTGGTTCTGCGGCCCAGATACGTCAGCTGGCCGGTATGCGTGGTTTGATGGCGAAGCCTGATGGTTCGATTATTGAGACCCCGATTACTGCAAACTTCCGTGAAGGTCTAAACGTACTACAGTACTTTATTTCGACACATGGTGCTCGTAAAGGTCTGGCCGATACCGCGTTGAAGACAGCTAACTCTGGATACCTGACTCGTCGTCTTGTAGACGTCGCTCAGGACATGGTGGTCATGAATGATGACTGTGGTACCAATAACGGTATCAAGATGCAGGCGATCATTGAAGGTGGTGACGTTATCATGCCTCTGAGTGAACTAGCGTTAGGCCGTGTGGTGGCAGAAGATGTTATTCCGCACGATGGCGGTGAGGCTGTTATCCCTGCAGGCACGCTGCTCGATGAGCACTGGGTAGAGCGTTTTGATGAACTCGGCATCGATGAAGTTAAAGTTAGAACAGTAAGTACCTGTGAAAATAGACACGGTGTGTGTTCTAAGTGTTATGGTCGCGACCTGGCGCGTGGGCATTTGGTCAATAAGGGCGAGGCAGTTGGTGTAATTGCTGCACAGTCGATTGGTGAGCCTGGAACACAGCTGACCATGCGTACTTTCCATATTGGTGGTGCTGCCAGCCGTTCTGCTGCTGCAAACAATATTGCGGTTAAAAACAAAGGAAAGGTTCGACTGCATCATATCAATGTTGTAGAAAATTCTGCAGGAAACCTGGTTGCTGTATCTCGTTCCGGTGAGCTTGGCGTTATTGATGAAAATAATCGTGAGCGCGAGCGTTATAAAGTGCCTTATGGTGCAGTAATTTCGGTAGCAGAAGATGGTGACGTAGAAGCAGGCCAGATTGTTGCTACCTGGGATCCGCATACCCATCCAGTTATTACTGAGGTGGCAGGTAAAGTTAGTCTTACTGATTTCTCTGATGGTGTCAGCGTTCAGAAAGAAATGGACGAAATTACCGGCCTGTCTTCAGTAGTAGTCATGGATCCAAAACAGCGTCCTTCGGCGGGTAAGGATATGCGCCCCCTGATTACGCTGGTTGATGACAAGGGTAACGATCTCTGTATCGCAGGTAGTGAGCAGCCAGCTCGATACTTCCTGCCATCAGGCGCCATTATTAATATCAAGGATGGCGACAGTGTCGCGATCGGTGACGTTATTGCTCGTATTCCTCAGGAATCAAGTAAGACTCGTGATATCACCGGTGGTCTGCCACGCGTAGCTGACCTGTTTGAGGCGCGTAAGCCAAAAGAGTCTGCCATTATGGCAGAAGCGAGTGGTATCGTTAGCTTTGGTAAAGAAACCAAGGGTAAGCAACGCTTTATCATTACCCAGGATAACAACGAAGTCTTTGAGACATTGATTCCCAAGTGGCGCAATATTAACGTGTTCGAAGGTGAGCGCGTTGAGATGGGTGAGGTCATTGCTGATGGTGAGCTGAATCCACATGATATCCTGCGCTGGCGTGGTCCAGATGCACTGGCGACATACCTGGTGAATGAGATTCAGGACGTGTATCGCTTGCAGGGTGTGAAGATTAACGATAAGCACATCGAAGTAATTATTCGACAGATGCTGCGTAAATGCGAAGTGATTGATGGTCACGACTCACGTTATCTGAAAGGTGAGATTATCGAGCGCTCCAGTATTGCCGAAGAGGCTGAAGAGCTGGAAGCAGCGGGTAAGCGACCTGCAGAAGTGCAGCCGATCCTGCTTGGTATTACCAAGGGGTCGCTGGTGACCGAGTCGTTTATTTCTGCGGCTTCATTCCAGGAGACAACACGTGTGTTAACTGAAGCAGCGGTCAGAGGTAGTAGCGATGCCCTTCGTGGTCTGAAGGAAAATGTGATTGTGGGCCGCCTGATTCCTGCAGGAACAGGTATGGCTTCACATGAAGAACGTCGCCGCCGCCGCACTGCTGCGCTTGAAGAGGCCTTCCTATCAAAAGAAGAAATGGCAGCTGGGGCAGCATCGGATAAAATCAGTGATGAAGTGGAAGCAATGCTAGCCAGTGAGATAGTCGAAGATTTGATGACTGATAGCGATGAGATGGAGTCTCAGCAGGACGCATAATAGCTGAATTCCCCAGTGGCCTATACGGGCTGGGTATTCACTAAAACTAAACAAGGCAGGGATTTATTTGTACATCGCTTGACAGGTATAGGCGATGAGCATAGAATTTCGCCTCCGTCGACAGGCCCATTGGGTCTGTCGTTTATTTTGAGCTTGTAGGAATCATCCTCAAACGCCCGTCTGATTAGGGTTTAAAGAAGGTATTAGATGACAACGATCAATCAATTGGTGAGAAAACCGCGTCAAAGCAAGGTTGTGAAGAGCAACGTGCCTGCGTTAGAGGCCTGCCCACAGAGGCGTGGCGTTTGTACGCGTGTATATACAACAACACCAAAAAAACCTAATTCGGCAATGCGTAAGGTTGCCCGTGTACGTTTAACCAATGGCTTTGAAGTAACTAGCTATATCGGTGGTGAAGGTCATAACTTGCAGGAACACTCGGTGGTATTGATCCGCGGTGGTCGTGTTAAGGATTTGCCTGGTGTGCGTTATCACGTAGTGCGCGGTAGCCTGGATACACAGGGCGTCAATAATCGTAAACAAGCGCGTTCTAAGTACGGCGTTAAGAGGCCCAAAGGTTAATAATTATGCCTAGAAGAAGAGAAGTTCCCAAACGCATCGTCCTTCCTGACCCAAAATTCGGAAGTCTGCAGATTGCCAAGTTCGTTAACATGATCATGAAAAATGGCAAAAAATCTACTGCGGAATCAATTATTTATAAAGCGCTAGATCGTATTTCTGAGAAATCTCAGGGCGAGGCTGTAGAGTTGATGGGGCAGGCGCTTGAAAATGTGAAGCCTATGGTCGAGGTTAAATCTCGCCGTGTTGGTGGTGCTACTTATCAGGTGCCTGTAGAGGTTCGTCCTGATCGTCGTACAGCTCTGGCAATGCGCTGGATTATCGAGGCAGCACGTAAACGTGGTGAGAAATCTATGCAGTTGAAACTCGCTGGTGAATTGATGGATGCGGCTGAAAACCGTGGTTCAGCAGTTAAGAAGCGCGAAGATACGCACCGTATGGCGGAAGCTAATAAGGCATTTGCTCATTTCCGCTGGTAATAAGTGGAATTGTTAGACCTGAGAAGTGGCGCGCACAACACCTATTGATCGTTATCGCAATATTGGCATCATGGCGCACATTGATGCTGGCAAGACAACGACAACAGAGCGTGTGCTTTTCTACACAGGTGTCTCGCACAAGATAGGCGAGGTGCATGATGGTGCAGCTACCATGGACTGGATGGCGCAGGAGCAGGAGCGGGGTATTACCATTACCTCGGCGGCTACAACCTGTTTCTGGAGTGGTATGGATCACCAGTATCCACAGCACCGGATCAATATTATTGATACGCCTGGCCACGTTGACTTTACCATTGAGGTAGAGCGTTCGCTACGAGTGCTTGATGGGGCGTGCGCGGTATTCTGCGCTGTAGGCGGTGTTGAGCCACAGTCTGAAACCGTATGGCGCCAGGCAAATAAGTATCACGTGCCACGCATGGTCTTCGTTAATAAGATGGATCGTGCGGGCGCGAATTTTTTGCGCGTGGTCGATCAAATTAAAAATCGTCTGGGCGCGCACCCGGTGGCCATGCAGGTAGCCATTGGTGCAGAAGAAAGCTTTGAAGGTGTTGTTGACCTCATAAAAATGAAGGCAATTCATTGGAGTGAGGAAAACATGGGCTCAAAGTTCACGGAAAGTGAGATTCCTGAAGATTTGCTTGATTTGTGTCAGGAAAAGCGTGAGCTTGTGCTGGAGGCTGCGGCCGAGGCTAACGAAGAGCTAATGGAAAAATACCTGGATCAGGGAGATCTGGCGCCAGAAGATATAAAGCGTGGTATCAGGATTCGCACCCTGGCAAATGACATAGTGCCAGCATTTTGCGGCTCTGCATTCAAAAATAAGGGTGTGCAGGCTATGCTGGATGCGGTGATTGATTACATGCCATCGCCATTAGATGTGCCTGCAATTGATGGCATTCTTGAGGATGAGAGTGAAGGTGAGCGTCATCCTTCAGATGATGAGCCATTCGCAGCACTGGGTTTTAAGATTGCAACTGACCCATTTGTGGGTACACTGACGTTTTTCCGGGTTTACTCGGGCGTACTCAAGTCAGGTGATACGGTTTATAACCCGGTAAAGGGTAAAAAAGAGCGTGTTGGTCGCATCGTGCAGATGCATGCCAATAGTCGCGAAGAAGTTACTGAGGTGCGCGCAGGTGATATTGCGGCTGCCATTGGCCTCAAGGATATTACAACAGGGGATACCCTTTGTGATCTCAATAAAGTAATCACGCTTGAGCGTATGGATTTTCCGGAACCGGTGATATCGGTTGCCGTTGAGCCTAAAACGAAAGCGGACCAGGAAAAGATGGGTATAGCGCTGAGTAAGCTGGCGCATGAGGATCCATCGTTTCGTGTTAAAACCGATGAAGAATCGGGGCAGACGATTATCTCTGGTATGGGTGAGCTGCACCTGGAGATTATTGTTGATCGCATGAAGCGCGAATTTAGTGTCGATGCGAATGTGGGTAATCCGCAGGTGGCATACCGCGAGTGCCTGCGTAAATCGGTTGAACAGGAATCGAAATTTGCGCGACAGTCAGGTGGCAAAGGCCAGTACGGCCATGTTTATCTGCGTATTGAGCCACGAGAACCTGGTTCAGGTTATGAGTTTGTCAACGAGATTGTTGGCGGTGCGGTACCCAAGGAATATATACCGGCTGTGGATAAGGGTATACAGGAGCAGATGAAAAATGGTGTGCTCGCTGGTTACCCGATCGAAGATGTCAGGGTGACGCTGTATGACGGCTCGTATCATGATGTTGACTCTAGCGAGCTGGCATTCAAGATTGCGGCTTCGATGGGCTTTAGAGAAGGTGCGCTAAAGGCAAATCCTGCGATCCTGGAGCCGATAATGAAGGTTGAGGTGGTAACACCAGAAGATTATATGGGTGACGTCATGGGGGATTTAAATCGCCGACGTGGCCTGGTAGGTGGCATGGAAGACGCGCCTGCTGGAAAGATTATACGGGCAGAGGTGCCGTTATCCGAGATGTTTGGATACGCGACATCGCTGCGATCAGCAACGCAGGGTCGTGCCACGTATTCGATGGAATTTGCAAAATATGCTGAAGCGCCAAACAATGTCGCCGATGCAGTGGTTAATTCAAGAAGAGGCTAGTTTCGGGGTCCCGGCGCTAGAATTTAAAGTTAAAAGGTAAGTAGTGATGTCAAAAGAAAAGTTTGCAAGAACCAAACCCCATGTAAACGTAGGCACAATTGGCCACGTGGATCATGGTAAAACAACACTGACAGCGGCTTTGACAAAAGTGATGGCAGAGCAGCAGGGTGGCGAAGTTAAAGCCTTTGATCAGATTGACAACGCCCCAGAAGAAAGAGCGCGTGGTATCACCATCTCTACCTCACACGTAGAATACGAAAGCCCAAATCGCCACTACGCCCACGTAGACTGCCCTGGCCATGCTGACTATGTAAAGAACATGATTACCGGTGCTGCCCAGATGGACGGCGCGATCTTGGTATGTTCAGCCGCTGACGGCCCAATGCCGCAGACCCGTGAGCACATCCTGCTGTCACGTCAGGTAGGCGTACCCTATATCCTGGTCTACCTGAACAAAGCCGACATGGTTGACGACGCCGAACTGCTCGAACTGGTAGAAATGGAAGTGCGCGAACTGCTCGACGCCTACGACTTCCCCGGTGACGACACCCCAATTATCGTGGGTTCAGCCCTGAAAGCCCTGGAAGGAGACCAGTCAGAAATTGGTGCTCCTTCAATCATCAAACTGGTACAGGCGATGGACGACTACATCCCAGAGCCAGAGCGCGCTATTGACCAGCCGTTCCTGATGCCAGTCGAAGACGTCTTCTCAATCTCAGGTCGTGGTACCGTAATCACCGGCCGTGTTGAGCGTGGCGTGATCAAAGTGGGTGAAGAAATCGAAATCGTCGGTATCCGCGACACCCAGACTACCACCTGTACCGGTGTAGAAATGTTCCGCAAGCTGCTGGACCAGGGACAGGCTGGTGATAACGTAGGCCTGTTGCTACGTGGTCTGAAGCGTGAAGAAGTCGAGCGTGGCCAGGTATGCTGTAAGCCAGGTAGCGTAAAACCACACACCAAATTTGAGTGTGAAGTTTACGTACTGAGCAAAGATGAAGGTGGTCGTCACACCCCATTCTTCAACAACTACCGCCCGCAGTTCTACTTCCGTACGACTGACGTAACCGGTGCCTGTGACCTGCCAGAAGGCGTGGAAATGGTCATGCCTGGCGATAACGTAAAAATGACCGTAACACTGATCAACCCGATTGCGATGGAAGAAGGCCTGCGCTTTGCGATTCGTGAGGGTGGCCGTACTGTTGGTGCGGGTGTTGTATCTAAAATTATTGAGTAAACTATTATGGCAAAAGCAAACCAGCACATCAGAATTCGTTTGAAAGCATTTGATCATCACCTGATCGATAAATCTGCGAGCGAAATCGTTGAAACTGCAAAAAGAACCGGTGCTCATGTAAAGGGTCCAATTCCGCTGCCAACGAAAAAAGAGCGCTTTACTGTGCTGATTTCGCCCCATGTTAACAAGGATGCGCGCGATCAGTATGAGATCCGTACTCATAAGAGAATGCTGGATATCGTTGATCCTACAGACAAAACTGTCGATGCCCTGATGAAACTCGACCTGTCTGCAGGTGTTGATGTACAAATTAAATTAAACTAGTAGCGCACAGAGTAATTTTGCTGCTATAATTCGCGCCTTCGTTGTCGGGCTAAATATCGGGTGTACCTGCATATTTGAAGTTTCGGCGCGGAGGCTCTTATTATCGTAAGTCCTGGATATAGACAGGATACTGCGAAAACAGAAGACATCGAGAACCGCCTTTTAACGGTCCAATCGATATATAGAATTAATTTAGTAATCCTGACGTATGTTCAGGGTTAGATGCTGGCTTTTCCTCTGGATAAGCTCGGCTTTTTATTAGCGGGATACGACATGGCAATTGGTATTGTTGGTAAAAAAGTAGGTATGACACGCATCTTCACTGAAGATGGCGCATCAACACCTGTAAGTGTTGTTGAAGTTCTTCCTAATCTTGTAACTCAGATTAAGACGCTAGAGAAAGACGGTTATGAGTCAATCCAGGTAACTACCGGCGCTCGTCGTGCAAATCGTGTTACCAAGGCGATGGCCGGGCACTACGCAAAGGCAGGTGTTCCAGCAGGTCGTGGTCTGTGGGAGTTCAGGGCAAACGCTGAAGAGATTGGAGATCTACAGGTTGGTGGTCAGCTGTCTATAGAAATGTTCGAAGCTGGTCAGAAAGTTGATGTTAGCGGTAAAACTATCGGTAAGGGTTTTCAGGGCGGCATCAAGAGACATAACTTCTCAATGCAGGATGCTACTCACGGTAACTCACTGTCACACCGTTCAAATGGTTCAATTGGTATGTGTCAGACACCTGGACGTGTTTTGAAAGGTAAGAAAATGTCTGGTCACATGGGCGATGTTAAGCGCACCATTCAGTCATTAGAGCTGGTTAGGGTTGATAGCGAGCGCGGCCTGTTGTTGATCAAAGGTTCGATTCCTGGTTCTAAGGGCAGTGATGTGGTCATTAGTTCTGCCGTTAAGGTTTCCTGAGTTTCAGGTTGTCATTAGAGATTAATAAAAGAAGAGATTAATAATGGAACTGCAGTTACATAACAGTAAAGAAATGATTGCTGTCTCAGATACAGTGTTCGGTTCTGATTATAAAGAAGACCTGATTCATCAACTGGTTGTTGCTTATATGGCTGGTGCAAGATCAGGAACAAAAGCACAGAAGACGCGCTCCCAGGTAAGTGGTGGTGGTGCGAAGCCATGGAATCAAAAAGGCGGTGGTCGTGCTCGTGCGGGTTCGAGCCGTAGTCCACTATGGCGTAGTGGTGGTGTGACTTTTGCTGCACAACCAAGAAATTATACGCAGAAATTGAATAAGAAAATGTATCGTGCTGGTATTCGCTCGATTTTTTCAGAACTGGCTCGTCAGGATCGTCTGAAAGTCGTTGATGATATAACTGTTGATGCGCCCAAGACCAAGCAGTTGCTGGCTAAAATGAAAGAACTGGGTGTGTCTAAATCACTTTTTATTACCGAAACTGGCGATGAAAAATTGTACTTATCAGCAAGAAATATTCCTCACGTTGAAGTCTCAGATGTTTCTGGATTGAATCCTGTAAATCTGGTGGGTTACGAGAGTGTGGTAATTACAGTAGGTGCGATTCGCGCTATTGAGGAATGGTTAGCATGAACCAAGAACGTATGTATCAGGTGTTATTGTCGCCGCATGTTTCTGAAAAAGGAACGCTTCTGGCTGAAGAAAATAATCAGCATGTATTTAAAGTTGCTAGCGATGCCACTAAATCTGAAATCAAGTGTGCAGTAGAAGAGCTTTTCAAAGTTAAAGTTGAAAAAGTTCGAATTATGAATGTTAAAGGTAAGGTGAAGCGTTTTGGTGGGCGTTTGGGTAAACGTTCAGATCTACGCAAGGCCTACGTTACCTTGGTTGAAGGTAATGATGTTGATATTGCTAGTTTAAGCTAGCGGTAAAGGTATAAGTCATGGCATTAGTAAGAACAAAACCTACATCACCTGCGCGCCGATTTGTCGTCAAGGTTGTAAATAAAGAATTGCATACTGGCTCGCCCGTACGCGCACTGACAGAGATAAAGACCAAGAGTGGTGGCCGCAATAATAATGGTCATATTACTACGCGTCATATTGGTGGTGGTCACAAGCAGAGATACCGCGTTGTTGATTTTAAACGTGATAAAGATAGTATCCCTGCAAAGGTCGAGCGTCTTGAGTATGATCCTAATCGCAGCGCGAATATTGCATTGATGCTGTATGCCGATGGTGAGCGCCGTTACATCATTGCGCCCAAAGGTGTAAGTGCAGGAGATTCTCTTGTATCTGGATCAAGTGCTCCCATTAAGATTGGTAATGCATTGCCGCTGCGCAATATTCCAGTAGGTACGCAGATTCATTGTATCGAAATGAAACCTGGTAAGGGTGCGCAGATTGCTCGTAGTGCTGGTACGTCAGCGCAGCTACTGGCTCGTGAAGGCGAGTATGTGAGTGTGCGTTTACGCTCTGGTGAAGTTCGTAAGATTCATGTTAATTGCAAGGCAACGATCGGTGAAGTAGGTAATACCGAGCATGGTCTGCGTTCACTGGGTAAGGCAGGCGCAAGCCGCTGGAAAGGTATTCGCCCAACTGTACGCGGTGTTGTAATGAATCCAGTGGATCATCCTCACGGTGGTGGTGAAGGTCGTACTTCAGGTGGTCGTCACCCGGTTTCACCATGGGGCACACCTACAAAAGGTTATAGAACGAGAAGTAATAAACGCACTGATAATATGATTGTGCGTCGTCGTTACAAGAAATAAATACAGCAGGAATTAAAGAGGAAATACTGTGCCACGTTCATTGAAAAAAGGTCCATTTATTGATCATCACCTGTTGGATAAGGTTAATAAGGCTGTAGAAGCGCAT
>JAOUPA010000034.1 GCA_029880105.1 Gammaproteobacteria bacterium | reverse complement strand
ATGTGGCTGGCGCCCGTCTGGCGCGTGAAGCCGCGGATGCGGCAAGCACAACCGACAAGCCGCGTTATGTCGCCGGTGTGCTTGGTCCGACCGACAAGACTGCGACCATTTCGCCCGATGTCAACGACCCGTCAGCACGTAATATTACTTTTGAAAAGCTGGTGGTGGATTATTCCGAGGCGACCCGTGGCCTGATCGAAGGTGGTGCCGATATCATCCTGATTGAAACTATTTTTGATACGCTCAATGCCAAGGCGGCGATCTATGCAGTCAAGCAGGTGTTCGAGGAAGACTGTATCGAGCTGCCGATTATGATCTCAGGCACTATTACCGACCAGTCGGGGCGTACGCTGACCGGCCAGGTCACCGAGGCGTTTTATAATTCACTGCGACATGCCGAACCGATCTCGATTGGTCTGAATTGTGCGCTTGGTGCCGAAGAGCTGCGCCAGTATGTTGAAGAGCTGTCACGTGTGGCTGATTGCTATGTCAGTGCCCACCCCAATGCTGGCCTGCCTAACCCACTGGCTGAAACCGGTTACGATGATACGCCGGAGAATATGTCGGGACACATCAGGGAATGGGCTGAGAGTGGCTTCCTTAATATTATTGGTGGCTGTTGTGGTACCTCGCCGGATTTCATCAGGGCAATTGCCGACACGGTAAAAAATATTGCACCACGTAAAATTCCCGCGCTTCCGATTGAGTGCCGTCTCTCTGGTTTAGAACCCTGCAACATTGGTGTAGATTCACTGTTTGTGAATGTTGGCGAACGCAATAACGTCACCGGTTCGGCGATGTTCAAGCGCCTGATCCTCGAAGAAAAATACGAAGAGGCTTTATCCGTCGCACTGCAGCAGGTAGAGAACGGTGCACAGATCATCGATATTAATATGGATGAGGGTATGCTCGATTCCAGAGCGGCGATGGTCAAGTTTCTCAACCTGATTGCATCTGAGCCGGATATCTCACGCGTGCCAATGATGATCGATTCCTCGAAGTGGGACATTATCGAAGCCGGTCTGCGCTGTGTGCAGGGCAAGGCCATCGTGAACTCTATTTCGCTGAAAGAGGGCGAAGAGAAATTTATCGAACAGGCGAAAAAAGTCAGGCGTTATGGTGCGGCGGTGGTGGTCATGGCCTTCGACGAAGACGGACAGGCCGATACCTATGACCGCAAGGTCGAAATCTGTACGCGTTCCTACAAGGTGCTAACAGAAAAAGTCGGTTTCCCACCTGAAGACATTATTTTCGATCCGAATATTTTTGCGGTTGCGACCGGCATTGAAGAGCATAACAACTATGCCGTTGATTTTATCGAGGCGACGCGCACGATCAAACAGACTCTGCCTCATGCCATGGTGTCTGGCGGCGTCTCTAACGTCTCGTTCTCGTTCCGTGGCAATAACATGGTGCGCGAGGCAATCCATTCCGTGTTTCTGTACCACGCGATCAAGGCGGGTATGGACATGGGTATCGTCAATGCCGGTCAGCTGGCGATTTATGACGACCTGCCCGAAGAGCTGCGTAATGCCGTTGAAGACGTTATCCTGAATAAAGACCCGGGTGCGACTGAGCGCCTGCTGGAAATTGCACCCAACTATGTTGGTGATGGTGCTGCGATTGCGAGTAAGCAGGATGCCGCCTGGCGCGAACTGCCAGTGAAGGAACGCCTGTCGCATGCGCTGGTGAAAGGCATTACCGAGTACATCGAAGTCGATACCGAAGAGGCGCGGCAGCAGGCAGACGCACCGATACACGTTATTGAAGGGCCGTTGATGGACGGCATGAACGTGGTTGGCGACCTGTTCGGTGCGGGCAAAATGTTTTTGCCGCAGGTGGTGAAATCTGCGCGCGTGATGAAACAGGCGGTGGCCTATCTGTTGCCTTACATCGAGGCGGAAAAGAACGGCGATGTCAGCAGTAACGGCAAAATTCTGATGGCGACGGTGAAGGGCGATGTCCACGACATCGGCAAGAATATCGTTGGTGTCGTGTTGCAGTGTAATAACTACGAAGTGATCGACATTGGTGTGATGGTGCCAGCAGACAAGATTCTTGCTGAGGCCAAAAAGCATAATGTCGATGTTATCGGTCTGTCGGGGCTGATTACGCCATCACTGGATGAGATGGTGCACATGGCCTCGGAGATGCAGCGTCTGGGCATGAATATTCCGCTGATGATCGGTGGCGCGACGACCTCGAAAATTCACACGGCGGTCAAGATCGATCCCAAATATTCGAATGCGGTGGTTTATGTGGCTGATGCCTCGCGTGCTGTTGGTGTCGTTGGCGAACTGCTTAGTGGTGAGCGCAGTGCTGAATATGTTCAGGATCTGAAAAATGAATACGAGCAGATGCGCGTCAAGCGTGACCAACGTCAGACGACAAAAAAATCGTCGACGTTGCAGCAGGCCAGGGACAATAAATTCCAGTTTGACTGGCGCACCTATACACCACCAGTTCCAACATTTACCGGTTTGAAGGTATTTGAAAATTATTCGCTAAAAGAATTGGTTGACTATATCGACTGGACACCTTTCTTCCGCACCTGGGAGATGTCGGGCAAGTACCCGCAGATTCTCGACGATGAAAAGGTTGGCATGGAGGCGAAGAAATTACTCGAAGATGCCCAAGCCATGCTCAGGCAGATTGTCGATGATGGCTGGCTGCAGGCACGTGCCGTGATCGGTTTCTTCCCGGCAAACAGCAACGGCGATGATATCGAGCTGTACGCCGACGATAGCCGCGCCGAGGTGCAAACCGTGTTGCACCACCTGCGCCAGCAGTTAGCCAAGTCGGCGGAGAGCCCAAACTGGTGTCTGGCCGATTTTATTGCGCCCAAAGACAGTGGCCAGAAAGATTATATTGGTGCCTTCGCGGTGACCACGGGTATTGGTATTGATGAGCATGTCGCCCGTTTTGAAAAAAAGCACGATGATTACAACAGTATTATGTTGAAGGCCCTGGCTGACCGTCTGGCCGAGGCATTTGCTGAACGTATGCACGAGCGGGTGCGTAAGGAATTCTGGGCCTATTCTGATGAGTCATTCAGTAATGCTGAGCTGATTGCCGAGCAGTACCAGGGTATTCGTCCGGCACCGGGTTATCCGGCCTGTCCTGATCACACCGAGAAACAGACCCTGTGGGAGTTGCTACAACCCGAGCAGAATGCCGGTATCAGCATTACCGAGAGTTTTGCGATGCTGCCTACGGCTGCCGTTTCGGGCTGGTATTTCTCGCACCCCGATGCACGCTATTTTGGTATTGGCAAAATTCAGAAGGACCAGGTCGAAGATTACACAAAACGCAAAAATGCCGAGCTAAAAGTGACCGAGCGCTGGTTATCGCCAGTGCTGGATTACGATACCTGAGTATCGCTGCGGGGCTGTGCTTGACGGGGGCGGTTCTCTGTAAAAAGTCGTCCACAGATTCTGTGGATAACTCTGTGGATGCAGGTCGGGTAACAGGGTTATCGACGGGTAAATTGGGGTTTGCTTTTAGATTGCCTGTTTTTTGAACAAAAACAAATAATATTATGTAAATCAATTAGTTGTGTATTTGTTTTGTTTGGCATATTGACAGGCTGGCACATTAATTAATGCTAATATTCTTTTTTTGAGCGTATATTTTTGCTTGTGCAAAACTGTCGAATTTCAGACATTGAAAAACAGCTACTTAGTCAGTTTACAGGCATCACCCAACCCTAATTTCATTTCAATTTGCCCAGAAGGGCATCATGGTTAAACAAATTTATGGCAATTATCAGGCTTCGTAATATCAATGTCAGTTTTGGTGGTCCCGCTATTCTTGAGCAGGTCAACCTGGCGATAGAGGCAGGTGAGCGAGTCAGTCTGCTCGGGCGTAATGGTACCGGTAAATCCAGCCTGCTCAAGGTCATCAGTGGCCTGATCAAACCGGATCATGGCGAGATCGATATCAATAAGTCTGTGAAGATCGCTTCCCTTGAACAGGAGGTGCCCTACAACCTCGAGGGTACAATCTTCGATGTCGTGGCTATGGGTCTGGGTGCAAAGGCGGAGCTGCTCAAGGCTTATCACCATGCGACCCACCGCGTGGCCGAGGATTATTCCGAGCAGGCCTTTGCCGAGATGGAGCGTATCCAGCACGAAATCGAAGTTGCCGATGCCTGGGGTCTTAACCAGCAGGTGGAAGAGGTACTGTCGAAAATGGGCCTGGACGGGGATACCGATTTCACCCAGCTCTCCGGCGGTATGCGCCGGCGTGTGCTACTGGCCAGGGCGCTGGTGATAAAACCCGATTTGTTGTTACTCGATGAGCCGACCAACCATCTCGATCTGGAAGCAATTCAGTGGCTGGAAGAACAGCTGCTATCCTACAAGGGCGCGCTGCTGTTTATTACCCACGATCGTGCCTTTATGCGAAAACTGGCGACCCGTATCGTCGAGCTTGATCGAGGCAAACTGACAAGTTATCCATGCGACTATGCGACATACCTGCGACGTCGTGAAGAGTTTCTCAAGGCCGAAGAAGAGGCCAACGCGCTGTTCGATAAAAAACTGGCGCAGGAAGAGGTCTGGATTCGCCAGGGCATCAAGGCACGCCGTACCCGTAATGAAGGACGTGTGCGCGCGCTGGAAAAAATGCGTAACGAGCGCGCCGAAAGAAGAAACAAGGTCGGTAAGGTTGATATGAAGCTGGTGCGCGGCGAGCAGTCGGGCAAGCTGGTAGTTGAGGCCGAAGATGTCAGCTTTGATTATGATGGTCGCACTATTATTAAAAACTTTAGCACGACGATCCTGCGTGGTGACAAGGTTGGTATTATCGGGCCCAACGGTGCCGGTAAAACGACACTGTTGAAAATTCTGCTCGGTGAGCTACAGCCCACATCAGGCAAGATTACCCTGGGTACCAAACAGTCAATTGCCTACTTTGACCAGATGCGGGACCAGCTCGATGAAGAATCGAGTGTGCTGGATAATCTCTCTGAAGGTCGTGAATACATCGAAATCAATGGTTCGCGTAAACACGTCATTGGTTACCTGCAGGACTTCCTGTTTGCACCGGAGCGGGCGCGTTCACCGGTAAAGGCCCTGTCGGGTGGTGAGCGCAACCGCCTGTTGCTGGCTCGGCTATTTTCCAAACCCGCCAATATGCTGGTACTCGATGAGCCAACCAATGACCTCGATGTTGAAACCCTGGAACTGCTCGAAGAGCTGGTACTGAATTATACCGGCACGATTTTGCTGGTCAGCCATGACCGTGAGTTTGTTAACAATGTGGTCAGTAATACACTGGTGTTTGAAAATAATGGTAACGTCAATGAATACGTAGGTGGTTATGATGACTGGCTGCGTCAGAGCGAGATAATGGCCAAATCAGACAGTGCCAAACAGTCATCCAGTAAAGCTGACAAATCAACAAAGCATGATGCCAGGGAAAAAGGCCAGAAGAAAAAACTCAGCTATAAGGATCAGCGTGATCTTGAGGCGCTGCCACAAAAAATTGAACAGCTTGAAAGCGAGCTGGAACGACTACATGTAGATATGGCTAGCCCTGCTTTTTTTCAGCAGGATAAAGATGTTATTGTGAAAATGCAGGATCTATTGAAACAAACCGAAAGTGAGCTTGAAGTTTGTTATCAGCGCTGGGAGGAACTGGAGGCGTAAATCCGTATAATTGAACAAAAGCCGGGGGTGTCAACGATGTCAAAAATTTTTGTGCGTACAGCCAGCCAGGGTGCAGAAGGTGATGGTGCTGAAGTGCAGCGCCTGTTTCCGATCCACGGCTTTATGAATTTTGACCCCTTCGTTTTGTGGGATCACTTTAGTGTCTCACCCGGCTGCGGCTTTCCAGACCATCCGCATCGTGGTTTTGAAGGTATAACCTATGTCTTCGAAGGTTCAATGCAGCACAAGGACAACCTGGGAAATGAGTCGATAGTATTACCCGGTGGTCTCCAGCGTTTTACCGCAGGTTCGGGTATTATCCATTCTGAAATGCCCTCACCGGGGAAAACGACAAAGGGCATACAGCTGTGGGTGAATCTACCGCAGAGTCTAAAAAAAATTGAGCCTACCTATCAGCAGGTCGATGCCGATGATGTACCCGAGTATCAGTACGAAGGCGGGCAGATGCGTGAGCTCATTGGTGGCAATTCGCCGCTGCAGCTAAAAACACCCGTACGTTATCTTGATATCAAACTTGAAGCCGGTGCGCATTTTGCCGAGAGCATTGCCGATGGTTTTAGAGGTCTGGTCTATATCGTTGAAGGCAAGGTTAATATCGCCGGGCATGAGCTGTCAGCTGGGCAGGCCCTGTTTTTTGAAGATGTGGAGACACTGGAAATGCGTGCAGATACCAGTGCACGTATGATGCTCTGTTGCGGTACTGCACATAATGAGCCGATTAGACAGCATGGACCTTATGTCGATTGATGTTGAGTGTTAATGTGAGATGCTTTAATCATCGCAGATTTATTTCGGTTATACTCAGCCAGTATAAAATTTATTGTTTTCGACCATTTTTAAGACGGTGTACTTATGTTCCAGCGAATTGCTTTGTTAACCCCGGTATTGATGCTATCCCTGATTATGCAGACCGATCTTGCGTTAGCAGATGAAGATCGTGGCCTGATACTAAAAACCACGGGTGTCGTGAAAATTGTGAACGCACAGGGTGGTGTGCGTGAAGTGACGGGTTCTGAAGCGATTAATGAGAGTGATACCGTGAGTACAGGTGAAGGTGGCCAGGCCGTAGTAAAGTTCAACGATGGCGCTCTGTCTATTCTTGATGAAAATAGTATCCTGAAGGTTGAAAAGAAAAACTGGTTGTCACACATAGGTGGAAAAATATATTTCACCTTCCGCAAAGTATTTAGCGGGTCACAACAGGTAAAGGCGAAGTTTTCTACCATCGGTATTCGTGGTACGACCTTTATCGTTACCGATAACGAGGACGAAGGCCAGAGTGTAGCGCTGCAGGAAGGTAAGCTGGAAATAGAGTCACCGGGTGATGATTATGAAATTCATCGCCAGAGACCGGTCAAGGATTTTGAGTCATTCAAACGCGAGGCAGCAGAGGCGCGTGAGGCACTGCAAAAAGAATATGAGGGCTACAAAAAGAAAACCATGGAAGAATTTGTTGAGTATAAAAAGAGTTTTTCGATGGAGGCGAATCACGTAATTCGTTTTGATGGTAACCGCGTTGATGAAGCAGAGATGGGTGAGCAGGACGCAGCCGCCTTCAGTGACTTTGAAGCAGTGGCAGGTGACATGCTGGAATCATTCCGTCGTCAGTCCCAGGAGCATGGTGAGCAGCAGGAAGAAAAACAAAAAGAAGAAATTGAAGAGGAAAAACCCAGAAAGGGCTGGCGACATTTTTTTGATTAGTCGTCATGGTGTTTGTTGGTATTATATTTTCGAGACTAAACCGGAATTACCCTGAAGGCCGCCGGTGTGTATTGCAACGATGCGGCTACCTTTGGGGAAATAGCCTTTCTTAATTAAATCGAATAAGCCGTAAAACATCTTGCCGGTATAGACGCCATCGAGCAGAATATCAAAATTCTGTTTGAATTGTTCAATAAAGCCCCAGAGCTCTTCTGTAGTTTTGGCGTAACCACCAAAGTGATAATCGGCATTAATCGACCACTGCGTGGATACTGTGCCCACCTGTTCTAGAAAGTTTTTAATATCGTTTACCAGAAAATCGCCGCCCTTTAATACGGCAAAGCCGAGAGCCTTTTGTGATGGCAACAAACCACTGATGATGCCGGCCAGTGTTGCGCCGGTGCCGCAGGCGCTACAGATAAAATCAAATTGTTCGCTGCTCTCTTTATTGATCTCCTGTGTTATTTCCATGCAGCCTTTCAGCGCCAGTGTATTACTGCCACCCTCAGGTACTAAATAAAAGCGACCAAATTTTTTCTCTAGTGAAGCAATAAATTCTGCCTGGGCTTTCTGTCGATAACTGGCGCGGTCGATGTATTCGAGCTGCATGCCACAATTGCGGGCGAATTCCAGTGTAGGGTTGAGTGGTTCATGTGCTTCGCCGCGAATAATGCCAATACTGCGGAAGCCGAGGCGTTTGCCTGCAGCGGCCGTCGCGTAGATATGGTTGGAATAAGCCCCGCCGAAGGTAAGCAGGGTATCGTGTTGCTGTGCAACTGCGGCTTCAAGATTATATTTCAGCTTGCGCCATTTATTGCCGCCGAGTTCGGCATCGACCAGGTCTTCACGCTTGATAAACAAATTCACCCCGGCCGTTTCCAGCAGGGGTGAATGTATTTCCTGCAGCGGGCTGCTGCCGAGTTGCAGGTCGAGCAGTTGTTTCAGTTCGCTTCTACCACATGAATAACGCTGGAGTATTCAAAATAGACAACGCGATCTCTGTATGCCCAGGTGGTGATTGGTGGCTCACCAATGGCATTAGACATCATCATGGGCTCACCGAGTTCATTTCTGACCTTGTCCATGCTCATGCCACGGCGTGGAAAATCCAGTACACGAACGGGTAGTGTTTCGCCGGGCTGTAGTTCAACGGGTTCGCCCGTTAATACGGTACCGGTAATTTCAGTTTCAGTACGATGATCATAAACGTGGATGGCCGGTTCAGCATCACCACTCGAAACTGCTGCGGGAATTTCTTCAGCGCTTTGCTGTTCCTGATGCATCTCTACTTCAACTGCAGACATATCCTCAACTACGGGCTCCATTTCCTGAGTCTCTGCCGGAATCTCTTCGACAATCGGCGAAATCTCCTCGACCATAGGCTCCAGTTCAAAAGCTTCGGTTTGCTCGCTCATCGCGGGTCGATCAGCCAGTACTAAATTTGATACCAGTAACAGGCTACCGGTTAGAAGGGTAATGGATTTGTTCATGTTATCCCCATGATTTCCTTAAATAGAATATAGGAGATTGTAGCACCTGATGAACAAAATACATCATCCTGAACAAATCAGGATGATGTAATGAGTGGATTAGCCCTGATAGCGCTGGAATACCAGGCAGGCATTGGTGCCACCAAAGCCGAAGTTATTCGACATAATGGTGTTGAGCGTTACATTATCCTGCCTTTGGGTGATAATCGGCATGCCGGCAGCCTGTTCATCCAGGTTCTCGATATTGGCCGAGGCCTGTATGAAATTATTTTCCATCATCAGCAGGCTGTAGATCGATTCCTGTGCGCCGGAAGCACCCAGTGAGTGGCCGGCCAGTGATTTACTCGAGCTAATCGGTGGCACTTTATCGCCAAAGGTTTCACGAATGGCCCAGAGTTCCTTGGTGTCACCGACAGGTGTGCTGGTACCGTGGGTGTTGATGTAATCCAGCTGCTGCTTGATGCCCTGCATGGCCATTTGCATACAGCGAATGGCACCTTCACCGGAGGGCGCGACCATATCGACACCATCCGAAGTTGCGCCATAACCGACGATTTCGGCGAGGATATTGGCGCCACGATTGAGTGCGTGCTCGAGCTCCTCAACGACCAGGCAGGCACCACCACCGGCGATAACAAAACCATCACGGTCGGCATCGTAGGTACGCGAGGCCTTTTCGGGGGTCTCGTTGTATTTGGAAGACAGTGCCCCCATGGCATCGAACAGCATGCTCAGGCTCCAGTGCTCTTCTTCACCGCCACCGGCAAAAATGACATCCTGTTTGCCCATCTGGATAAGTTCATAGGCATTACCGATGCAGTGTGTACTGGTCGCGCAGGCCGAGCTGATCGAGTAGTTCACGCCCTTGATATGGAAAGGTGTCGCCAGGCAGGCCGAAACCGTGCTCGCCATAGTGCGTGGCACCATATACGGGCCAACGCGCTTGATGCCCTTGCTACGCAGAATATCGGCTGCTTCTACTTGGTTGGCTGAAGAGGCACCACCGGAACCCATGATAATACCGGTACGGATATTAGATACCTGGTCTTCGGTCAGGCCTGCGTGTTCAATTGCCTGTTGCATCGAGATATAGGCGAAGGCTGCGGCATCACCCATAAAGCGTTTTACCTTACGGTCAATAAAGTCATCGACGTTGATATCGACACTGCCAGCGACATTGCTGCGCATACCGACTTCTTTATAGGCTTCCTGAAATTTGATACCTGAACGGCCCTGTTGTAGTGATTCAAGAACGGCCTGACGATCATTTCCGAGGCAGGAAACAATGCCATAACCGGTAATAACAACGCGTCTCATGAGTAACTCCTAAAAGTTTTCAGTCGATGTAAATAGGCCAACCCGCAGGTTCTTGGCGGTATAAATGACCTTGCCGTCAGCCGAGAGTGAGCCATCAGCAATGCCCAGAACCAGGTCACGCGCGATAACGCGTTTCACATCAATCTGGTATTTAACATCTTTTGCGTCAGGCAGGATCTGACCGGTAAATTTAACCTCGCCCACGCCGAGTGCACGGCCACGGCCGGGGTGACCGCTCCAGCCCAGGTAAAAACCGACCAGCTGCCACATCGCATCCAGGCCCAGGCAGCCGGGCATCACCGGGTCACCCTTGAAGTGACAGTCGAAAAACCAGAGATCGGGCTTGATATCGAGCTCGGCCTTGATTTCTCCCTTGCCATAGCTGCCGCCAGTATTGGAGATATGGGTAATACGATCACACATCAGCATATTGGGTGCTGGTAATTGTGCATTACCGGGGCCAAAAAGCTCGCCTCTACCACATTGCAGCAGTTCCTCGTAAGTGTATGAGCTTTGTGGGGTAAATTTTTCCTGGTTTGCGAGCATGGGTTTAATCCGCCGGTCTATTTTTCTGTAAGTTATAAGTGATAATGGGGCATTTTATAGGAAAAACAGGCGCGATGGTATTGACTGAGGTATATACGGGCTAGAATGCGCTATGCAGGAACTATTCTTAATTGGCCTTTTGCTGGCTATTGCCTGGTACTGGTGGGACAGTATGTACACGAATGAACTGGTCATGCAAACCTGTCAGCGGCTATGTCAGAACGCAGATCTGCAACTACTGGATAATACCGTGGTGCGCCACCGACTCTGGTTGGGGCGTTCGCCAGAGGGTCATGTTCAGTTATGTCGAATATACAGCTTTGATTACAGCGATGATAATGAATCGCGACGGCAGGGTTATATTGTGACACTCGGCCGACGTGTCGCGGAGGCCAGCCTGGATCCACGACACGTGAACGAGGTTAACTAGATTTATTTAGTTGAAAATTTCTTGTCGAACTTGATGCTTGCAGCCTGAGCGCTACCTTCGGGTTTTACCTGTACTTCGAATTTCAGGAATTCACCTTCGGTAAATTGAGATTCCGCCAGATAGTAAATCGCGGTGTCTTCTTTGATCTCACGGAATTCCAGTTTCTTCATCTGGCCGGTGAGGTTGTTGACGTTACCGGTTACTTCAGCAGCTGTAGGTGTACCGGTTGTATTGAGCATTTTTTTAAGCACAGCAATATTCAAAATTACGCGGTTATTACGGCGAGTCAGGTTATAGGCCTTGGCCATTTCTGGTGAAAGCGTGTCACTTCTGAAGGCATTGTAGTGAATTACATAATCGCCAAACTCCTGAGAGCTTTCTGCGTAGGCACTCGAGCCAAAACCGAGCAGGATAAAAAGAGCTAGGGACTTAATAAAGTAATTCAGGTTTATGCGCATATTACTATCCTCCAGAGAATGTTTTTGTACTGCACGATTCCATTCTAGTCTAAACCGAGGCTTTATCAATGCCTTAAAACTGAGTTTTATTGCCAGCCAGTGGCAGGTAAAATTGAGCGGTTGCTGATTATTCCAACTCGGCCAGTAATACCCTGCCGATGAGTTCAAAGCGCCAGCCGTCGATCAACCTGCCCGAGCGTGCCCCATACATCAGTTTTTCAACCTCTTTACGTGAACACAGCACACTACTGTGCACGCCGAGTGCATCGGCCTTATCCTGCACATATCTGAGCAGGCGTTTCAGTAGTTTCTTCTCTTCGGCCGATGGCCATTGCTGTTTGATAATCGGCCAGTCTGCCTGCGGTGTGTTCAGGCCCTTTGTTACCGCCTCACCCAGGTTTTTTAGCTCGTCACTGTTCAGTTGTCGAAGGCGGGCATCGATGCTAATGAGGTTATCTGGCTCGACCTGTGCGCTCGCAATTTTTATGACCAGATCATCGGCCATAACACGGCGGCGGTTCAGGTCTTTTTTTATCGCCAGTAGTTCACGCCACTGAGCCACCGATTTACATACTGCCAGTTGGACACCTTGCAGCCGGAAATATTCTTTTACCCGCTGCCAGCAGTTTTCCAGATCGGGCTGGAATTTTTCACTATTACCGCAGAGTTGTGTGCAGTCTTCCTGTAGCCAGGTATCACGGCCTTGTGCCTTCAGGTTATGGCTGAATTTTTCATACAACGGTAACAGGTAGAGCACGTCCTCACCGGCGTATTCAATCTGCTTGGCGCTCAGTGGTCGCGTTAGCCAGTTAGTACGTGTCTGTGACTTATCGAGTTCGACGTCGTATTGTTCGGCTACCAGTTTGGCGTAGCCGATCTGGTCCTGGTAACCGAGCATGGCGGCGGCGATCTGGGTATCGAAAACGGGCGCGGGCAGCTCGCCGAAGTATTGAAAAAGCACCTCCATATCCTGAGAACAGGAGTGTAGTACCTTGGTTATTTCAGGGTTAAAAAACAGGCGGTGCAGTTCGTCGCGTGCATCGAAGGCCAGTGGGTCAACACAGATGATGTCATTTGGGCTGGCAATCTGGATCAGGCCGAGGTGCGGGTAATAGGTGGTCTCACGGAAGAATTCAGTGTCGATAGCGAGTAGTGGCTCGTTAATGAATTTATCGCAGAATTGTTGGAGGGTCTGATTATCTTCGATGAGGGTAGGTTTCATGGGCGGAATTATATAGTTTTTTCCTCATGCCCGTGAAAGTAGCGTGGTAGGTTGGGCTAAGGCACGAAACCAAAGACAAACGAAACCACCGTTGTTGGCTACAGTAATAGGCCTGACCTGAAAGGTTCAGGCTTTCGAGTTGTTGCTTTCCCAGGCTGCGTTGTTATCCATCCATTTCAGGCTAAGCCAGTACCAGAGTGTTATCGGTATCATCATCGTAAGCCAGCTCCAGTCATCGATCACGAACAGGGTTTTGATGAGTTCACTGTTTTGAATAAACAGGGAGAAGGGGATGCAATAGAGAGTGAATAACAGGCAGGAGCCAATCAGTATTAATGCGCCTTTTCTTGTGTTGATGCTCGAAAAGGCAAGAAAAACCCATATCGGCATTTTATCTGTTTTTTCCATGATATTACTTTCTTCTGGTGATGCTTGTTTTTTTACATTTGTTTGTGCATCTGGCGAACAATCTGCCAGTGCTCCACTATATCGTTAAGTACCGGCAGATTGTAGTTAAGTTAAGCGAGTTTTTACAGTCTTATTTTTTGCCGATAAGTTCAATTGGGTAGCCATCCGGGTCTTCAGCAAAGGCAATGATGGTGGTACCTGCATTCATTGGGCCTGCATCACGGATGATCTTACCACCCTGCTGTCGGATCGCTTTGGTGGCGCTATAGACATCATCGACTTCAATAGCAAGGTGGCCGAAGCCATTGCCGAGTTCGTAGCTGGATGTGCCCCAGTTATATGTGAGTTCCAGTACGGTATTTTCACTTTCATTACCGTAGCCAAGAAAGGCGAGGGTGAACTTGCCATCGGGGTAGTCTTTCTGGCGCAGCAGAGACATACCCATGATTTCAGTATAGAACTGAATGGAACGATCGAGATTGCCGACGCGCAACATGGTGTGTAGTAATCGCATGGTTTTCCTCTTGTATTTGTAGCCTTTGTTTATGGTACATTGTTTGGTATCAAACTTTATCAGAATTAGATTTATGGATTTTTCCTTTATCGCAAAAAAATTTAGAGCCGAGCTTGCGCAGGCCGTGGAAGGAGGTATCGAGGCCTCGCCACTGGCGCCAGATGCAGAGAGCTCGCCAGAACGCCTGCTGGATGCACTCGGGCAGGCTATTGATGTTATGGAACGGGCCCAGGCAGACATCGCTGTGGAGACTGCAGAAGGCATGGTTGAGCAGGCCGACATCAGCCAGATTGGTGATTATGTGCTGACCCTGCTCGAAGGTCTGATCGGCCATGCGCAGTCTTCATCGGATCAGCAAAAATTGGTAATGCAGACGCGGGCTCTAATGCGTCTTACTTTATTTGTAGCGACATGGGTGGCGCACTGTGGTGGCAAACTGAATAATCTGGATATGGTAGTCAATGCCATCGCTGATGTCGGCAATGAGTTGCGCGAGCCAGAACAGCTGGCGGAGCTGACGCAGTTGATTGAGCTGATTATTGATGCTACATCCAGTGCGATCAAGCAGGATCTGGAGCAGACCAACCCGATGCGCCCGTGGCGAGTATTGCATATTAATTACGGCATCATCGCGACACGTAGCCATGAGCCGACGTTGATTGAAAAGGCCTATGATGCCCTGATCGAACAGCTGCCGCAGGATGCACGCGAGTTTTTCAGGGAGGGTATGAAGCAGATGGATATTATCGGTTACCCGCAGCAGGTGCGCGAGGTGGTGAAACGATATGACCTGATGTGGGGATCGGAAAGTACCTTGCATTAATGGTGCTTAGCTTTCGTTTTCAACCTGATGTTTGCTCTGTAGGAAATGCCGGTGCGGTACGTGTAACAGGTCGGCGAGTTTTCTGACCAGGTGTTCTTCAAATTTATCCAGCGTGTTATCGGCATAGGCAATATTCCATAGCTGTTTGATCAGCCCAATTTTCTGTTCCTGTGAATAGTGCTCGTTGATTAGCGAGGTGAAGCGATAGTAATCGGTGGCGCTGTGCTTTTCTTCGTGTGCAAGGCTGAGTAGCTCCTTGATTTCCTGATTACTGATATTGAACTGCTGCTGTAGAAGCTGACTGATTTTCTGTGTTTCGCTTTCGTGCGCCTCACCATCGACGTGAATCATTTCATACATCAGCACAGCGCAGCTCAGTTTGAGTCTTTCATCAATGCTACTTTGAGTTGTGCCATGTGTAATCAATAAACGAGTTTCAAAAAATTCTTTAATGCGTAAAATCATGGTTGGTTATCTGTGCAGGTTTTAGTGTGGCAAGCGCCTGCTCAATGCGGGCCTGTTCAAAACCGGTAAAGGTATAGTCGCCGATAAATAAAATGGGCACACCAAGCGGCATGCCTATGGCGCTTACACTCTGATTTATCTCGGCGTAGATCTGTTCGCCCCTGCCCCCATCTTCGACATTGTATTCACAGTAACTGATGTTGTTGTGCAGGAAATATTTTCTGGCCTGGTAGCAATACGGGCACCAGGGAGTGGCTA
>JAOUPA010000149.1 GCA_029880105.1 Gammaproteobacteria bacterium | reverse complement strand
CCTGAAAAAGGGCTCACAGATCTACGTTGAGGGTGCACTCAGAACCCGCAAGTGGCAGGATAAAAATGGCCAGGATCGTTACACCACCGAGATTGTCGCCAGCGAAATGCAGATGCTGGGCAGCCGCAGTGGCGGCGGTGATAGCTATGCACCTGCACAGGATCAGTACGCCAGTCAGTCTCAGTCTGCACCGATGGTTGAAGAAGGCTTCGATGACGATATCCCGTTCTAGGGGGACCAAAGACTAGTATTGTAAAAATATATCTAAGCCCCTGTTACAGGGGCTTTTTTATAATATCGATGAATTATTGCAGCGTGAATGCATGTCGTCGTTATGCAAATCAGCTAAAATCTTGTTTTAAGCTCTTAATTTCATAGGGTTGTGTATGTGCGGTATTGTAGGAGCAGTCGCTGAGCGAAATGTAACACCGATTCTTCTCGAGGGGCTTCGCTGTTGCCAGTAACGAGGCGCTTCATCTACCTTGAAGAGGGTGATGTCGCTGATATTCATGCCGAGCAGTTAATTATCTATAACCGTGAAAGTGTCCGAGTTGAGTGAGAAATCCACGAGTCTGATTTAAGTGTCGATGCCGTTGGCAAGGGTGGTTGCCGCCACTCCATGCTCTAGGAGATACACGAACAGCCTTCATGCCTGATCGATGTCTTCGAAGGTCGGGCCTATGATAACCAGCTTTCAGATACCGCTGTTGCTGGAGCTGTTTCACTTCGAGCAGCCCGACATGCTTCGTCTGCTCCTTGCGGCACTGTTTGGTATAGTCAGTATCCCTTGGTTCGAAATTTTCAAACTGATTCGCAAGCCGAGACTCACATAAAGAGACAGGGAAAAAAGCCCAATTGCAGGAATTTTTTATGATTGAGCTGTGTTGTTGAGAATAAAAACCCCGTAGTGATTGATAAGTGCTGAGGAAAGACTAACCTTAGTCAAGGAATGGTTATTTTTATACGTATATACGATGCAGATACTGTTGAAATATTTTTTGTTGATCGAGCCGGACAGGCAGCGCCTGTCACGGTTTGTGCTGTATGCGGTCGAAGCGCTGGGTGGCAACCTGTTTTCGGCAACACTGTCACTGGATAAATGCATGACTGCCTTGTACCAGGCAGTGCATGCCTCAGAGGAGACGGTTGAAGCAGTACTATCGCTGGAAGGTGATCAATTATCCATGCAGGTAGCTGATGCTAGCTTCCCCATAAGTCGAATTAGCCAGACGCCTTCTGCTGAAAAGCTGCTCGAAATCTCTACCCGGCTGAAGCAGGAAAGTGAGCTGGCTGCACCAGAGGTTTTGCGCCAGCGTAATGCACGCATTAGTGAAGACCTGGAACGCGCCAAGGCTAAAGCCGCAAGGGAAATGCAGCAGCTTGAAGCGGAGCTGGAACGCAGGCGTCTGGAACTGGTACAGGCGCAAAGCGTTGCCGAGCATGATAGTTTGACTGGCCTGTACAACCACGGTTTTTATGATCAGCGACTGGAAGAGGCGGTTGCACGTTGCAAGCGCCAGAGTGAGGCGCTGTGCCTGCTGATGCTGGATGTCGACAAGTTCAAGGAGATCAATGACACCCACGGCCATATTTTTGGTGATGAGTATCTGAAGCGCGTGGCCAACAGCATGCTACAGGCCTGTCGTCACGAAGTAGATTTCTGTTGTCGCCTGGGTGGTGATGAATTTGCCATTATTATTTTTTCTGATGCAAAACAGTCTGAGCGTGTTGCGAAAAATATTCTCACCAGTATGGATATGAAAGTCAGTATCGGTATCGCACAGTTGTTACCCGATGACAGCATTAAAACTTTTTGCGAGCGTTGTGACCATGCACTGTACGAGGCCAAGGAGAAGGGGCGCGGCCAGTACGCGGTGTCGAATATCAGGGCTGTAGTTAAGACCAGAACAAGTTAGAAACCACATTAGAATCATAGAGTCGGGAAACAGAAGCGGTGAAGTTGTTATATGAGAGTGCGGTAAGAGACGAGAGTGGTCTGGTTCTACTGCGTTCAAGGTTTAAGGCAGTCGGGCGCCGCAAAGGATTTCGTGAAGTGATGCTCGAAAAGATTGAGCTGGTCTGTAACGAGATTGTCAGCAACCAGATTAAGCATGCCAGGGGCAGCGGTATGATCCAGATATGGGATAACGAAAGCTACCAGCAGCCAACGCTGGATATCTTTGCGCTGGATTACGGCCCAGGTATTGAAGACCTGGAATATGCTATACAGGATGGTACGACAACAACAGGAACCATGGGGCGTGGTCTGGGTGCAATTCAACGGCTGTCGACGGAGTCCGCTTTTTATACTAGAACCGTTGATGAACTTGACAGGGAATGCTGGCACGGCACGGCTGTCTGGTCGCGCTTTGTTGAAGGCAAACAGAAACAGTCCTCGGGTTTTCAGTACGGCATTTATTCGCGTGCATTACGTGATGATTTTTTTAACGGTGATGGTGTGCAAATTCGAAATGACAACACGCGACTTCGCTGGATTCACATGGATGGCCTAGGCCACGGTAAGGAGGCGGCCGAGGCAATCTGCCCGGCACGTAATGTGCTCGATGCAGATGAAGATAATCTTGAATCGGTTATGCAACACTTGGGACGTGTATTTCAGTCGGGGCGTGGCGCCGTTGCCGTGGTTGGCGAGCTTGATGCCAGCGAAGAACGGCTGTCGATTACTGGTGTTGGTGACATGAGTGCAAAACTGATCTGTAATGGTGAGCTGAATACAATGGCTCTGGCGGCAGGCGTGTTAGGTCATAGTCACCGAAGCGTGAATATTGAGCATATACATTTTCCAAGGCAGGCCGTTTTTATTTCGGCCTCTGATGGTATCAGGAAGTGGAGCCTGAATACGCTGCCGCAGTTATGGCGTCATCATCCGCAGATGATTGCACTGGTTATGGGCCAGATATTAGGGCGTACCAATGATGACAGATCTATACTGGTGATTAGAAAATCACCGACTAATTAATTTTTAAAGAGTAGGTGTTGTCTTTAGCAACTGCAAGAGTGGAAGGAATAATTATGGCTAAGAAGAAAAATGAAAAGTCGACCAACCAGATCCTGGTTGAATTATTTATGACCCAGATCGGTGCGATCACCAATGTGATTGACGAGCAGGGCGAGAAAATATTTGTTACCGATAACTTGCTGAGCTCTGACGAAATCAAGGACTACAGCCTTGAGTTTATGGAGCTGCTGGTAAATGTGTTGCACGCCGGCGATACGATTAATCGACGTGGCATGGAGTACAAGGCGCTGCGCAGATTTTTTACCGAGTTCTCCAACCAGATACAGGTACGTGGCGGTAGCCTAGAAGAATTTATTCGTTATATCCAGTTCTTGCAAAAAGTATTTCTCGAAGGTCTGGAGGCCGATATAAAGCTGAGCTTCGATGAAAGTCGCGCCTTATTATTGCTGGTGGCGGGTATCTTTAACGATATCTCACTGGATGTGTTTAATGTCTACCTGGAAGAAAAAGAAAAAACCATCCAGGCACAGCAGGATGAAATAAAACAGACCTCAACACCCATCACCGAAATCTGGGATGGTGTGCTGACGCTGCCCATTATCGGTACGCTGGATTCCTCGCGTACAGTGTCAGTTATGGAGAACCTGTTATCCAGAATTGAAAAGGATCGTGCCAGGGTAGTGGTCATGGATATCACCGGTGTCATCGCAATCGATTCACAGGTTTCGCACCACCTGATCCAGATGATGCGCGCTATTGGTTTGATGGGGGCAAAAGCGATACTGACAGGTATTCGTCCAGAGATTGCCCGTGCGCTGACCAGCTTAAATATCAACCTCGGTGATGTTATGACGCGCTCGACCCTGTCGGAAGGCCTGAAAGAGGCCTTTATCTATCTGGGTATCAAAACCTGTAGTGCTGATACAAAAATTAGTTAACTGTAAATAATCGGCGGCAGGGTTGAATAGAAATGTTACGAGGTATGCACCTTACAGCGATTGGCGATAGCAGTATGCTGCTGGAGCCGGGCGACAGCCTGGATCCGAGTGACCCCGATAACTACATCGCGGAATTGATGGAGGTGATGCAGAGGGAAGGGGCTCGTACGCTGATGTACGATCTTGAGAAGGTGCCACTGATCGACCAGATCTATTATGCATGGCTGGTGCGGCTGAATGCCTTATGCCACCTTGCGAATGTCGAACTGATCGTGGTGAATATTCGAACCACGGCTGCCTTTTCCCTAGCGATGGGGCTGAAAGAGCCGCCACCATTCAAGTGTTCGCTGGATGTGGACAGCGCACGCCAGGGCATCATCGTCAGTTTATGATGGATTTCGCCAAGACGGGCCAAATCAGCTAATATTGCTCCTTGAATTACAACTCACTCATCAGGTCAAAGTATGTGCGGTATTGTAGGAGCAGTTGCTGAGCGAAACGTAACACCGATTCTTCTCGAGGGCCTTCGTCGCCTCGAATATCGTGGTTATGACTCTGCGGGCATCGCGGTAATTACCCAGGAAAATTGCATTGATCGCCTGCGACGCGTCGGTAAGGTACAGGTGCTGGCCGATGCGCTGGAGCAGGCTCCGCTCAATGGTAGTATTGGTGTTGCACATACGCGCTGGGCAACGCACGGTAAGCCGAGCGAGGCCAATGCACATCCGCATATCTGTAATAAGGCTGTGGCGGTAGTGCATAACGGCATTATCGAGAACCACGCCATTCTGCGAGAGCAGCAAAAAAAGGTGGGCTTCAAATTCACCTCTGATACCGACACTGAAGTCGCTGCTCACCAGGTTGATTATTATTTGAAGCAGGGTAACGA
>JAOUPA010000147.1 GCA_029880105.1 Gammaproteobacteria bacterium | reverse complement strand
TGGCGAGGCCGGTTATTTTGCACCGCTGTCGTTCTTTATCGCCTCGGTGATCGCGGCGATTTCGGCACTGAGTTATGCCGAGCTGTCATCACGCTACCCGGTGAGTGCCGGTGAAGCGGTTTACCTGTACGAGGGCTTTCACAAGCGCTGGCTGTCTATCCTGGTTGGCCTGCTGATTATTGGCGCGGGCATCGTCTCGTCGGCGGCCATCGCCCACGGCTTTGCCGGTTACCTGAAGGCGCTGGTGGCCAGTTACTACCCTGCCTTCGAGGCGGTCTCACCAAACATTGTCATTACCGGGCTATTGCTGGTACTGGGCGCAGTGGCGATCTGGGGTATCAGGCAGTCGGTGGCGGTGGCTTCGTTTTTAACGCTGCTGGAAATAGCTGGCCTGGCAATTGTCATCTGGGTGGGCGTTGAACAGATGCCACTGCTTCAGCAATCGTTCGCTGCCATTGAATTTACCAATCACGGCCATTCTGTATTCAGCCTGTTTGCCGGTGCCTTCCTGGCGTTTTATGCCTACCTCGGTTTTGAAGACATGGTCAATGTTGCCGAAGAGGTCAAAGACCCACAGCGAAATATGCCAAAGGCGATTCTGCTCGCGGTGGTTATTTCGACCATTCTCTATGCCGGTGTTGCGCTGGTGGCAGTGCTGCTGGTTAACCCCGCGCTGCTGGCCCAGAGCAATTCACCGCTGGCGGATGTCTACACCGCGGCAACCGGCAAGGCGCCCGTGGTGATTAGCCTGATCGGTATGTTCGCCGTGATCAATGGCTCACTGATCCAGATGATTATGGCCTCACGCCTGCTCTATGGTATGGCGCACCGTGGCTGGCTGCCAAGGTGGTTTGCCGTGGTTAACCCGGCAACGCACACACCCATCAACAGTACACTCACCGTGGTTGGACTGATGCTGCTGCTCTCGATATTGCTGTCGATTGTGACGTTGGCAGAAATTACCAGCTTCCTGATCCTGATTGTTTTCTGCCTGATCAATCTCTCGCTGATCAAAATAAAACAGCGCCTGCCAGAGGTTGCAGGCGTCAGCAGTTATTCGATATGGATTCCACGCCTGGGTTTTGCAACCTCGATGGGGTTCCTGCTATTTAATATTGCCGATAATGTATCGGCCGTATTTGCCTAGGTATTTGTTGAGCCCTATTGATCACCAACACACTGAAACTCGCTGAATATTACGTTTTAACTACGTTCCCAAAGATTTTAGATATCTGAAAACAGCCAATCATAGGTAGTTAAAAACGAACAGCACCAACTAGAACAACCTCATCGGAATCATCTACAGAAGTATTGTCAGCCATGAACTGATTAAATTCCACAGCAATAGCAAAGACTGGTGTCAAAAACATGCCTAAATTTAACCCAAATGTTTTGCCTTCACTACCTTTATCATCACCGGAATTTATCTCAAGAGAAGCCCCAATACTTATGGACTGGTTTTGATAATAATCGCCAGAGAACTCAATAATCGTGTTAGTTTCACTTGTAGTATCCATATCCATATCTGAGGATGTAAATGAGGCTTCAAATTTGAAGGCAGCACCATCTCGTAGCTCCTCAACTATCTTGTAATCAACACCAATTTCTGTAAGTTTTGAGGTTATCTTGATCGATGGTACAAAATTAGCATCCCCGTCTAACTGCAAATATCTAATAGTTATTGCCGAATTTTCAGTAATGTATTTTCCAATCCCAATGAAAATACCATCAGCATCAAAACCCCCTTTTAATCCATTTTTATAATCACCATCAGCTGAGGTAATACCACCTTGAAGTATAATTAAAGAGTCCGGCAGTACATAGTCAACACCAAAGATGATTTGATCACCAGAAAAATCAAATGCATTCGAAGTAATATCAAAATTTGAATAACCAATTCCAATGCTACTTGTCTGCTCTAGAAAAGCCGCTTCAGCATAAGGGTGTGATCCAATTGTTACCTCATCAAAAAATATTTGTGCTGACAATAAAGTGTTTTTATTGTCACTTGTGTTTTGATTTTCTTTGGATAATTCAGCACCAATCTCTATCTTATAGCTGCTCTGTGAATATGAAACTGCAGGTAACGATAGAAGTACAAGTGCTATAGCGCAGTATTGTATTACGAATTTATGCATTGGAGTTCCCTCTCTTTATTGTGATTGTGATTGTGATAGGCCATATCATACACTTGCACGTTTAGTTGTGCATAGAAAACAGTCTACATAGAATCAAAATCAGACATATAAATTTTATTACGATACCCATCGTTATGAATTTACTGCGCAAGATAGCCAACAAAGGGGTTTCACCGCAATTAAATTTTTGATTTATATAATTATTTTAGATAGACCCAAGCGGCATAAATTAGATTCATAGCCTGAGCCTGATAGTGGCCGTCAGGGACGTTGCCGTTTATAGATTTGCATAACGTAAAATGGCTCGATAGCTGAACCACCAGCTACCGAGCCACCACCAATCAGGAAGAGCCGTTATTCCTCTTCCTTTTCCTTTACTTCATTTGATGCCTGGTTTTGTTCCTGCTCCTGCTCATTAATCGTTTCCTGGTCTTTGGCTTTATCAGCATCCTGACCGCCACAGCTTCCACAACAACCCATAGCTATACCCTCATTACATTAAATTGTGCGTAATTCTACTGTTGCTGCGACCACTAACACTTGATCCAGAACAACTCCGGGCCATTATCACCCAGGATTACCGTCTGCCCTGGTGGTGACCAGCATCGGCGCATAGAAGAAGAGAAAAATACCGTAGGCACCAAGCCAGAGAACCCCGGCAAGAGCTATACCCAGTTGAGCGAGATCCGGAAGCCAGCCAGGCAGGATCACCCGGACAATGGCAGAAATAAGGATCAGGGCATAGGCCAGCGACATCAGTTTAGGTGGTGTCAGCGGCCGGCCTGTATGACCGAGGGTAACACGGGATATCATGGCCAGGATCATGCCGCCAATGGCACCGACGGTAATACAGTGCAGCGCGGCACTCAGGTTGTCCATCAGGCCTGCTCCATATAAAGCCAGCGCGATAAACCCCAGTGGAATAAAGGCATAGGCCAGGTGTAGTGACCACAGCAGCGGATCAGACCAGCTGTACTGATAGCCCCAGCGCAAAAAACGCCAGCCATTGGCGATGGCGGCTACACTGGCCACCAGCGTCAACAACAGCCATGGAATACTGGTAAAGCCATAAAAGGCCATCAGCAACATAACGATAATGCTGACAATACTGGCAGTCTCAAGCCACCTTATAGGCACGGCCCTTTTGCAACCGGTCGCATTGCTGGTAAATGATGCAACCACGCGGCCGCCTATGATCGCAATAATCAGGGCAAATAGCATAATGGTGCCATGCAATGACTGGATAGCCAGTTGTGGCTGATCCGAGATAACACCCCAGTGGCTGGCCATATTCAGCAAAGCCAGTACCAGCAATATCGGCACAAACATTAAATTACGCCACTGCTTAACCTTGATCACCGGGTAGGCCATGGCAATGGCCGCCAGTACCGGGTAGATTACATCCACTGTCATAATCAGCCAGCCAGGCAGGCCTGAGCCAAAGGCCAGTAGCACTCGCCCCAATAGCCAGCTCAGGGCCAGTACAGCCAGTGGTTTACCGCGTATGCCAATAACCCCGGTCCAGTTAGCGACCGCCGTCAGCAGAAAGCCGCCGACAATGGCCGCACCAAAACCAAACAGCATTTCATGTGCATGCCACCAGACAGGGCCACCATGTGGTGACCAGTCAAAAGGCTTCAGCCAGTAATACAGCCACCAGCTGATGGCAATAACAGAAAAAAAGGTACCGCCTAAAAATAGTGGCCTGAAGGCCAGGCGCAATATTGGTGTAATGGCGAGGGCGGCACTTCGTTTATCTATATTCGTCGACATAAGGTAACTCGGTAAAAGTGCGTATTATGCGTAACTTAATTTTCATTGACCGGAGCCAGATCAAATTTAGGCTAATTAAGCCGTTAAACTCAATGCTCGAGTTTTGTTAATGAGTAATGCTGGCGCTATCGATGATAGCGGGTTAGAAATTTATCTAACTGATCAGCAAATACCTTTCGGTCATTGTTGTTAAGTGCTGGCGGGCCACCGGTATCAACACCGCTGGCGCGTAATGACTCCATAAAATCACGCATATTCAGGCGTGCCCTTATATTTTCGGTGGTATATAACTCACCGCGTGGATTGAGTGCATAGGCACCCTTCTCTATCGTGTCTGATGCGAGTGGAATATCGGCAGTGATGACCAGGTCGCCGGCTTCAAGTCGTTTGACGATTTCATTATCCGCAACATCAAAACCTGAACCGACCTGGACAAATTTAATATTGGGTGATGGCGGTATTTTTATGTACTGGTTAGCTACGAGTGTGACCAGCACGCCGGTTCGCGTTGCAGCGCGAAATAATATTTCCTTAATGACGCCGGGACAGGCATCGGCATCGACCCAGATTTTCATTATCAGGCCAGCTTGTCGTCGGCAACGTGATAGGTCGGATCTTCCATCACGTTTATTTCGACAAGGTCACCCGCCTTGGTAAGCAGTAACTTGCACTCCGGGCTAAGGTGGCGCAGGTGTAGCTTCTTACCGGCCTTGATGTATTTTTCCGCGAGGTTATCAATCGCCTCAATAGCCGAATGATCGGCAACGCGTGAATTCTGGAACTCGATAATGACATCATCCGGGTCATCTGCGGGTGTAAACAGGTCGAGGAAATTTTTTACAGAGCCGAAAAACAGCGGGCCATTTAACTCGTAAATACGTGAACCGTTTGCATCATCGTAACTCTTT
>JAOUPA010000148.1 GCA_029880105.1 Gammaproteobacteria bacterium | reverse complement strand
AGCCGGTGGAGGCGCCAATCACCAATACCTTTTTCGGGCCGTTTGCTACCGGGCCATCGGCTTTGACGCGTGCTATTTGCTCTTTTACATTGGCTTCACAGCCGGTTGGGTGTGTTGTTGTACAGATAAAACCACGGGTTTTGGGTTTGATAATCACGTTAGAGTTTCCGCTTTTGTTTTGTGAGATTTAAATTGCGGCAAGTTTAACAAATTAACGCGCCCGCATGGCAGCGAGAACTGTCTCAATCCAGGGTATGACCGTACATCGGCAGGCCCCTGTCCGCTATCTGCAGCCTCAGCGCCTCAGTAATAAACAGCGCCGGTACCTCTAACTCTATGGCGCGACAGTGCCGTGCAATGACTGCCATGGCTTCGTCGCGATTATTGTATTTTGCTTTAGTTTTAAACTTACCGGCGCCATCGGCGACACGCCACTTCTGCTGCTGCTTTTCCAGGTTGAGCCAGGGGTCACGGGTCTGGATACAGGCACTTTCTACCTGGCAGTTGAAAGGTTTTACCAGGCGGTTGAGCGCATCAGGAATGGCCTGGTCGTAATACTGTTTGATCGGTTGCAGGTAACGCTGGTAGCGCATTTCCTGCACGCTGCCCATCGACCAGGCGATACCGGCAAAGCCGTTCTGGCTGGCATGGATCAACATCAATTTGGCAGCGAGTACCGGCCATTCGTTTTTAAACGGGGCGTTGGCGATATGGCCCCAGTAGCTGTTGTTGTAACCCTTGCGTTTACCGTTCTGGTGCCAGTCGCTCTGCACCTCTTCAATGAACAATATTTTTCGGCCACTTTTATCGGTGCGCGTGGTGGTACGGATGTGCGCAAGCAGGTTGTGGTCGAAAAAGTGTGCACCGAAGAAGACGCGCTGATAATCGGGCAGACTGACGAACCACTCACGGTAGTCATGGCCACCAAACAGGGTGAGGTGGTCAAACTGGGTGTGGTTTTTGACACCGTTGTGAATACCCAGGTGATCGCGTGCGTGCTGGTTGGCGGCGGTTTTGGCCTCCAGGCTGTTGTCGAAAAACAGGCTGGTTGTACCATCGTCTTTCTGGTTGCGTATGGCGCGGCCATAAGGGTCGAGCGCAAACCAGTATTTGTTCAGTGCCATCGTGTGATTCTGGCTCAGAGTTTTAACCACACCAACCCGGTAGTTACTGGCCCTGTCGAGATAACGCATCAGGCACAGGCAGTGCTGGTCGAGTTTCAGTGCGGCGCGGTAAACCGCCTGGTGTGGCATACGCTGCACCAGTTCTTTAAAACTGAGTCCGCCGTCCTCACCCCATATTTGCTGGATGCTGAGTTCAAGGCGTAGATTACGCTGTCGTTTTTCCAACAACTGTTTTTTGCTGATCTGCTGTCCAGCACACTGCTGCTGTAGAAACTGGCGCAGGCCCGACCACTGGATTTCTTCTTCTCGCACACCTTTCTGTTTCAGGTTTTCGATGGTAGCCAGCCACTGCTCTGCACTGGCACTAGTCATCGGCAATTGCTGCAGGCGTCGCTGCAACAGGCTATACAGATTTTCTGGCGATGAATAGTTTTTCACCGAGAGTTGTGGCTGGTTTTCGCTGAGCCTGCGGCGTGCTGTCTCTATGCGGCGACACTGATCGGGTAGACCGGCCCAGCGTAGCAGGGCAGTTTTGTCGGCATCACCCCAGTCTTCGGCATAGCGCACGCTATCGAGGGTATAGCCAGAAAAGCTATAGTCATACTCCGTCCAGCCACGATTTACACAGCCATCGCTATCGATTTTACGGTAGACCACATCAACCAGTGCGTACAGTTTTCGGTGGTGAGCTTTGGCGGCAATGCCTTTTTGCTGCAGGGCATGATAGCGTGACCGGTCGGTGCTGAGATCAATCACTCTTCCACTCGGTAATTTCAGCATCTTGATAGTTATCCTCTGTCGCGAACAGCAAACCGCTAATACCTGAGTAAAATACTATGGAATTATCGGGCTTTCAACCCGATAAAAATCGTGTATTTAAGTGTGATAGGCACACCAACTATCAATCTATTTCCACCACGGTATCTGAGTTCTGCCAGAAGTGGACATCCAGCAGAAATAAAGAAGGCGCACAATGTGCGCCTTCTTTATTTTTTATATTACAAACTAATTAAGGAATCAGATTAAATGTCGCGGATGTTGTAACTCCGTTCCAGTTACCTGTGACATCACTCGTCGTAACTGTGTAACTACCTGTAGCGGTTCCACCGTTACCTCTTCTATTAGGCGTACTGGTATTCCAGATGGCTTCTGCTATTCCATTAGCATCACTTGGTCCACTGGTTACTGTTGTGTTTTCTGGACCGCTAATCGTACTGGTTACAGTCACATCAGCAACTGGGTTGCCATTGTTATCTGTCACTACTGAACGAATCATCACAGCTTCACCCACTGGTATGTCTGTTGTTGAAATAAAGGTCGTTACCTTATTACCGCCTTTACCCGTTATCTGGTTGTAACCCGTGGTTATATTGCTCACGCCTACATCCGTACCACCTCCTGTGGCAGTAACAGTAATGGTTACAGTCGCAGCAATTGAAGCTTCTGCACCGTCGTTTGCCTGATAGGTGAAACTGTCACTACCGGAGAAACCGGTATTAGGTGTGTAACTGAATGAACCATTAGCATTTAAAGTTAACACACCATTTCCCGTAGTGTTAACCAGAACCGCTGTCAGTGCATCACCATCCGCATCAGTGTCATTAGCCAGTACACCCGGCGCATTCACATTCAGCACAGTATCCTGCGCTAAGCTGTAACTGTCATTAGCAGCAACAGGTGCATTGTTGTTACCACCTGTGGGTGGTGTACCCCAGGTTGTTGATGTCATTACATGAGGAGGTGCCATACCTGTATTCAACCAGGCCTCCAGCATGTTGATACCTTCCTGTCCTAAAAATGCATTCTGTTTTGTATTGGCTTTATCGAGAAACTGAACGTATTCCCAGCTAGTTCCCTGATACAACAGATCGATGGTTGCATAGACTGCGCCGGCTGGTGGGTTCAGTGCAACATTATCAAAGTAATCATATGTACCACCGGCACCTGGATTGCCATACTGACTGGCAGGAACTGGCAGAGCATTACGTTGCTTGGCAATGTCGTAACTCATGCCATAAGGCGGAATACGATTATCCTTTATCACATGATTGTTCAATACGAAATGGAAGGTTTCGTGATGACTACCCGCAGGTGCCGCTGCCATATCACCTAAAGTGAAATCAACCGCACCGGTTGAACGATCAAAGCTTAAAGGCATGGATGCCGATTTGCCCACCGCGATTAAGCGCTCCGCCCATTCCTGAGTAATACCATAATGTGCTTCGTAGATTTTAGTATTGGTACCACTAAGATCAATGATGGACTCAACTTCAATATCAGGACCGCCAGCTGGGTTTGGTACTGAAACTCCTATAGAACCATAGGCACCATCTTCACGTAGTAAGGCATTATTACTGTCATACCACTTCATGTTCAGCCACATGCGACGACCTTCAGGGTAACCGGAGATCAGCTTGTGCCCTGTCAGGTTAGTGACTTTCAAGGTATTGCCATTTACTTCCAGTGAACCCGCCTGGGTCAGGTGGTTCCGTGCGCGATCAGCACCCCAATCGATGGCTTCAATCTGTGTTGCAGTAAGACCGCCGCCAAGACGTAAATGGCCTTTACTATCCTGATATTTAACAACATCACCCATCCAGTAATTACCACCGGTCAGATCATGACGTGGCAGGTCTGGGCGAATCTGCACACCCTGTTTATTAGCACCTGCACTTGTAGTGGGGCGCATGTGGCAACTCTGACAACTGAAGTAACGTGGATCACCATCTGCATAATCACCACCTTTACCCGCAGCCAGCGAAGCCTGATACGTCACTTCAATTGAACCACCGGTTTTTTTCAGGTCAGCTGGCAGAGTATTAAAGTCCGCAACACGTGTTGTTGGGAAGGCACTGGCCTTGTATTCACTGAAGGTACGCTCCACTACACCATAGGCATAAGGAGGATTATTAAATGCCGCCTTTTCTTCAACCGGGCCACCAAGGTTTGGTACACCGCCATGAAAATCCTGACTGGAAACAACATGAGGTGAACCGGGTTGTGCACCATTACCCGGTGCAAGATCACCGACAGCCGAGTTAGATACATCATGACAGGATCCACAGAAATCAACATCACGATGGAATTTAGACTGCATGAACTGATGACGGGCATCTGCATCTGAATAGGGACCGAGCTTATCACTACCGTTCCACAGTGAAAGCATACCACTGCCATAATAACCTTCGGTATTACTGGTGCATGAACCACTGGGTGCTATAGCATCATCTGAACAGTTAGCGATATAAGGTGCATTCATTACACCTTTAAGTACTGGGTCAGAATTATCTGGATTAGTCATGGCATGACAGGCATCACAGTCAACACCATTATCATCACCGACGGGAATCCCCGAACCATCTGTTGGTGTGGAATGGCCACCATACCAGCCTTTGGTGCTGTGACAACGAATACACAAATCACCTGAACCATCAAAATCCTGTTCTGCAATTGCCATAGTTGCCCAGAAAATCGGGTCACGGCTAGCATTGCCCATGGCGCTGCCTCTCCAGCCAGTAGCTGGCTCAGCCTCCGGATCGACCGTGTTATAACCTGAATGACAGTTATCGCATTTATCAGGAGATTCGAGATTACCGACTTCATTGGGCTGAGTACCAGGTAATTCAATCTCGGTTGGAACAATATCTGCCGCTAATGCGATACCACTAAAAATAAAGCTGATTAGAATTAGAAGA
>JAOUPA010000146.1 GCA_029880105.1 Gammaproteobacteria bacterium | reverse complement strand
GCTGAACTGTATCAGGCACAACTCGAGCGTAGCAAGGTGCTATACGATAGAAATCTCCTGCTGGAAGACCTTACCTACAAGCTGGCTGGCCTGCTGGCTGAAATCAGTGCGAATAACCAGAGTATCAGGGCCTATGAAAAAAGCGTAAACAGTGAAAAGCAGAAAGTCGATGAGGCAATGAAGCGCTATCGTTCAGGTCGAATTGATACAGACGTACTCATTAAATTTGAGGATCAACTTTCTCTGGCCAGTTATTCTCTCGAGTTGCAGCGTATTGCACTTGTTCAGAGAAACTATCAGCTGCAAATAGTACTTGGTACTTTATGGAACAATATTAAGAAGCCTGAATTTCAGGATCATCTTAATGAGTCAGTGGGGGCCAGTTACTGATGAATGGCATTATTCGTTTCCTGGTAACCAGGCCGTTAATCGTAAACCTGGTTTCAGTTTTTCTGCTGGTATTAGGCATCGTGATCTCGACTACTATGGTAAAGATCGAGGCTTTTCCTAATGTAAATCTTGACGTAATACAAATCGATATCGTCTATCCAGGTGCTTCACCAAAAGAAATTGAGCAGCTGGTAGTGACTCCCATTGAGCAGGAAATAAGGGCACTTAATGGTATCGATAAAATGATATCGATGTCATTTCCTGGCTCTGCACGTATCACCATGGAGCTTGATCCTGACGCCACCAATCGCGATCGCCTGGCAAGTGAAATAAGTATTGCAATTGACAAAGCTACACTGCCGAGTGACTTGCCCAATGATCCGATCGTTACTGAGGTAGATGGCTCTGTATTTCCGGTTATACGGCTGGCGGTCTCGGCGCCACTGGATGAGCTGGCGCTTAAAAGACTGGGCGATAATATCAAGGATGAGTTATTAGCTGTTGATGGCGTGGCACGTGTTGTTATACAGGGTGACAGAAAACCTGAATATAAAATCATTGTTGATCCTGATCGTATGCTGGAGCAGCGTATTTCGATTGCACAGATTTCAGAGGCGATAAAAAGCTGGAATATAAATGCACCCGGTGGTGACATTGATACCGAGGCAGGGCAAAGGGCAGTCAGGCTAATCGGCGAGTTCCGTGATATTGAAGACGCCTCGCAGTTGGTGCTTCGCGCCAATGATGAGGGTGATGTTTTACGCCTGGGTGATGTGGCAACAGTGACTGAGTCACTGGTAGAACCAATAACACTGAATGACGTTGCCGGTGAACAGGCGCTATCAATACTTGTACTAAAGAAGACGCAGGCGGATATTATTGATACCGTTGACCTGATCAAGGCCTATATCAAAACCGTGCCTGAGCGTTATGGTGAAGCTGTTCAGGTAGAGAGCTTTCAGGATTACTCACGCTTTGCACGCATGCGCCTTGGCGTGTTAACAAACAATGGTATGGTTGGTATCGTGCTGGTATTTGTATCGCTACTACTGTTTCTGCGTTTTTCGGTGGCAATGACGACAACCTGGGGCCTGCCGATTATCTTTATGACAGGTATTTTCGTGCTCTATAGTTCCGGTCTGACGCTTAACTTGATCTCCATGATGGGTTTCATCATGGTGCTGGGTATGCTGGTCGATGATGCCATTATCATTGGCGAGAATATTACCCACCATATGGAAAAAGGGCTTAACCCTGTCGAGGCCGCAGTCAAGGGCTCGGTTGAGTTAATCGGTCCGGTTACTACGACGATTATGACGACGATTGCGGCATTTATGCCGATGATGTTTATGTCGGGCATGATTGGTAAATTTATTATTGCTATTCCAGTTGTCGTTATTACCCTGCTATTCCTTTCCTGGCTGGAGTCATTCCTGATTTTGCCCAGCCATGTTGCGCATGTTACCAACCCGAATAAACATCCACCCGAGCGTCGTTGGCTACAGGTTATCGAAAATATCTATGCAAAAATACTGGGCATAGCGCTCCGCCTGAGATGGCTAACGGTAACAGGATCCTTCCTCATGCTGATAGGTGTATTTGTTCTGGCCAAAACTTCTATGTCCTTCCAGCTTTTTCCGCCCGTAGGCGTCGAAGAATTTATTGTACGAGTGACTGCACCACCAGGTACCAGTCTGGTACAGATGCGTGAACACCTACGTGAAGTTGATCGAGACCTGAGATCAGTTATCAATCCGGAATATCTGGATGCCACTATCTCAACTGCGGGTGATGTCTCAATCGATCAGGGAGACCCACTGACCCAGCGTGGTAGTCGCTATGGCCAGATACGCGCTATCTATATGCCTGTAGCCAGCCGTCAGCATCATGATGCAATGGATGATATGAGGGCAGCTGCAACACTTTTAAAAGAAAAATATCCAGGGCTTGATATTTCAACAACAGAGGTCAGGCCAGGGCCACCTGTAGGGCGTGCCCTCGAAGCCGAGATTACCAGTTATGATGAACATTCTGGTCAGGTTGCTGCGCAAAACCTGATTGATTATCTCGGTACAATTAAAGGCGTGACCACAATCGATAGCGGACTGAAACGTGGTGACGATGAATTGCACATTGTGCTTGATCGTGAGCTTGCTACCTATGCCGGAATTGATCTTGCGACAGCCGCGACTCAGGTACGCGCTGCAGTAGGTGGGCTGGTAGTGTCAAATATCAGGCGCGGTACTGAAGAGATCGATGTGACTATTCGCCTGCCGGAATCGGGGACTGATCAATTGGAGCAATTGAAAAAATTGCTGATTCCGAATAAGAAAGAGGGTTTGATACCATTACATAAAGTCGCGCGCTTTGAACTTCATGATGGCTTTACTACTATCCGACATAAAGAGGGTGTTCGTATTGTTAATGTTGTTGCCGATATTGATTCCAAAGTTATTTCCAGTCGTGAATTGAATAAACTTGTTATGGACAACGAAGTCAAATGGCTGGGTGATGTTGCATCAAAGATTAATGTCAAATATGGTGGTGAAGAAGAGAAAAATCAGGAATCATTTATCAGCCTGATTGTTGCATTCAGTTTTGCCATGATTGCTATTTTCTTTATCCTGGCGATCCAGTTTAATAATATGACTTACCCAATTATCGTCATGCTTGCCATTCCTTTTGGCGCTTTTGGCATTATTGTCAGTTTCTACCTGCACGATCTTTTCTGGAAACCAATGCCACTGTCATTTTTCTCAAGCCTGGGTATGGTTGCACTCACTGGTGTCGTTGTAAACAGCTCGCTTATCCTCCTGGTATTTATTCAACGTGCACGCGCAGAGGGAATGGCCATGCTAGACGCCATTATGATGGCTGGACGGCGACGCCTGCGTGCAGTGCTGCTGACCGCGACCACGACCGTTGTCGGCCTGTTGCCGACTGCCTATGGTTGGGGTGGCATGGACCATTTTGTCTCGCCCATGGCCCTGGCCTTATCATGGGGACTGATGTTTGCTACTGTTGTTACCCTGATTACGATCCCTGCTGCACTGGCAGTAGGTCATGATATTAAATACTTTATTAAAAGACTAATGGGGCATGAGGTGAAGATATGAGCAATATTATGGCAGTATTGCTCAATGACGTCTCCCAGCTTGAATATGATCGAGACAAGGCGCTGACGGATTACCAGAATACCTATCTGGATAAAATGGACAGCCAGATGGATCAGGGTATAGAGATAGATGGTGAAACCATCGATGCGCCCGAGTTAAACCAGAAAATACAGTTTGTTGCTGCCAATATGCTGTCAGCGATGAAGGCAAATAATGAGGGCATGACCAGCGCACTGTGCACCTATCTCGCGACTCGCTTACCTGACTTAAAACAGGTTAAGATCACCGAGCAGGAAAATAATGTATCTATTGATCTTGTTTTCGATGAGGAATATAAAGGGCAGGTGGCGGTCAGCTTCATGTCACATTGAGAATTATCCATTCAATGGCATAATCGATAGAGAGGAAAGCTATCCATGTTTACACAGATAATAAAATTCATACGCGTACTGGGATCTGAGGCCTCGCCCTTCCAGATCAGTTTTGCGATAGGCCTGGCCATGATTGCAGGTTTCACGCCACTGCTTAGCCTGCACAACGTGCTGGTCTTTTTTATTCTATTGAGTTTCCGTGTCAACCTGGCGGCATTCATGCTTACACTTGGCCTGTTTTCAGGCGTTGCTTATTTGCTTGATCCCATGTTCCATAACATCGGCCTGTCACTGCTGCAAAATCCTGACTTGCAGGCGAACTGGACAAGCATGTACAACTCACTGTTCTGGCGTATAGCCCACTTTAACAATACGATTGTTCTGGGTAGCCTGGTTGTCTCACTGGCCGCATTTATTCCGGTCGTGCTACTGGGAAATGTTTTAATCAAACAATACCGTGACAAGGTAATGGTCTACCTGCAGGATTCAAAAATTGCCAGGTTCTTGCAGACCAGCAAAATTTTTACCCGCGTTACCTCGATGATGGAGTCCTGAAATGAAAGCAATTCGTTGGGGTGGCTTGATTACATTTATTGTTATTGCCGGCATTATGGCGGCAATTGCACTATTTTCCGGGGCAGTGCTCAAGCCTGTACTTGAAGACAAATTCAGTGAAATGAATGGTGCCAGGGTCGATATCGATGCGATCAATATTGGTTATTCACCGTTTTCGCTGGAAATAAAAAATATCCAGATTGCAGATCCAGCGCAGCCGATGATTAACACCGCGCAGATCGACCAAGTCAAATTCGAACTTTCCTTTGGCCGTCTACTAATGGGGCAGATGGTAATTGACGATGCCTCGATTCGGGGTATACGTGTTGAGACACCAAGAAAGACTTCGGGGCTAATAAGCAAAAAAGTCGAAGAGAAACCGGTAGAGGTAGAAACGG
>JAOUPA010000145.1 GCA_029880105.1 Gammaproteobacteria bacterium | reverse complement strand
AGGCAGAACGCCGATCCTGATTGTAGATTGCCATTTCACCAAAATAATCATTATCACTTAAGGTGCAGAGTTCCTTATCGATGCCATTATTATCGTAAAATACCGAGATCTGACCTTTTTCGATAATATAGAAAGAGTTGGCTTCATCGCCCTGCGAAAAAACAAGCTCACCAGCAGTATAGAGACGCTTACTGGCCAGCATCTTAATTTCTTCAATATCTGGATCGGTTAAGACACGGAAGAAAGAGACGGTTTGATTCATTTCCATTGTGTATTCCCTGGTCAGCAAAGGAGTTAAAGGATTTGCCGTGTTCCTGCAATTCTATTGTGGTAAATCTAACGTGGTCGCAATTAGTGGTCAAGGTTAAAGATTTGCTTTATGACACGTGAATTGAAAGCTTCTATTATCAGTAATCAGTTGAAATAGAATCCAGAGTTGCTAGTTATGAGCATCAGTTAAGAATAACTAGAATAGTGATCACTAAAAGTGCAGCAGCTGTGCACAATAACAGCACTAAGAGGCTATTATTTCAAGCGTTATTGTTTAAAAGATGGCATAATGTCGCGCCTATATTTTGACAAAACATTGATGCCTTCATCGCCGCAAGTGGTTTCTGCCAATAGAAAGCACTTCATAGATTATCCATCTTCACTACAGGTATTAAATGACAACCTTGCATTCGATATTCCCGTTTTTAATCTGGTTTAAACAGGTTACCAGGCAGACAATTAAGGCGGATTTTCTAGCTGGATTAACAGGTGCGGTGATTGTACTGCCGCAAGGCGTTGCATTTGCAACTATCGCGGGATTGCCGCCGGAGTACGGACTGTACACTGCGATGGTGACACCGATTGTTGCAGCACTATTTGGATCGTCATTCCATCTGGTGTCTGGTCCGACTACAGCAATTTCAATTGTGGTATTTTCCGCTGTAAGTCATCATGCAGTACCAGGTACGCCTGAATTTCTTTCATTGGCACTAACACTAACTTTTCTTGCAGGTGTCTACCAACTGGCCTTTGGTCTTGCGCGCCTTGGGACGCTAGTTAATTTTGTTTCTCACACAGTGGTTATTGGCTTCACGGCAGGTGCGGCAATTCTGATTGCCACCAGCCAGCTTAAACATATTACCGGTATTCATATTGCCAAGGGTGAGTCGTTTCTACATACCTGGATGGGATTATTTTCAGGTATAGGTGAAATTAATGCATATCTTCTGGCAATTGCAGTAATCACACTGGTAGTTGCGATTGTGTCAAAGAAAATACTTCCAAAAGCACCGAATTTGCTGATAGGTATGGTGGTAGGAAGTGTACTTGCGCTGTATTTGAAGGAATTTACCACTGAAATTAAGCTGGTGGGTGAAATACCCGCCCACCTGCCGCCGGGTTCTTTGCCTGATTTCTCTCTGGCAACCATAAAGATGCTGGCACCAGAAGCATTTGCCGTAGCATTGCTTGGTTTGATAGAGGCGGTATCGATTAGCCGCGCAATTGCAACAAAATCCAGCCAACGAATAAATTCGAATCAGGAGTTCATTGGGCAGGGCCTTTCGAACGTTGCTGGTAGCTTTTTATCAAGCTACGCGGGATCTGGCTCGTTTACGCGAAGTGGCATTAATTATGAGGCCGGTGCTAAAACGCCGATGTCAGCAATTTTTGCTGCACTGGCATTGATGATAATTGTACTGCTGGTCGCACCGTTAACAGCATATCTTCCAATTGCTGCGATGGGCGGTATCATATTACTTGTGGCATATAACCTGGTTGATTTTAAGCATATAAAACAGGTACTGATGTTCAGCAGTACTGAGTCATCGATTCTGCTAACAACATTTTTTGCTACCTTATTCCTTGAGCTTGAATTTGCGATCTACCTGGGCGTACTGCTATCGCTGGTATTGTTCCTGGCAAAAACTTCAACACCAAAAATTGTAACACTTTCAATGGATACATCACCCGATGGTAGTATAAGAAAACTAATTAATATTGATGCTAAGCCACTGAAGCAGTGCCCACAATTGAAAATCATCAGGGTTGATATGTCGATTTATTTTGGATCGATAACACACATACAGAAGAGAATCGCGCAGATTACCGACCACGAAAGAATCAACCATATCCTGATAGTAGCGACGGGCATTAACTTCATAGATCTGGCAGGCGCTGAAGCGCTGGTGGCTGAAAATAATCGATTAAAGAAACTGGGTGGCGGGCTTTACTTCGTAGGTTTAAAGGATGCTGTATATGAATTTGCTGCAAAATCCTGTTTTGTTAAAAAAATTGGCGGTAGCAACTTTTTTGATACAAAAAACCAGGCTATTGCATCGATATACAAACGCCTAGACCGAAATGTTTGCAAAGAATGCCAGTCGTTAATATTTAATGAATGTTAGAGCAGAAGTCATTCGTTATCTAAATGGTTCGACATGAATTGAAATATCTGAGACACCAAATTTACTATCGATAAGGGCTTCTATTTCAGAAGCTATATTATGAGAGTCGTCGGTAGTCAGCGATGGCTCGACAGAAATGATAATGTCAATGGCCTTGGCTGTGCCTATCCAGCGCGATCGAACTCGATTGACCTGTTTTACACCGCGTATATTCAGGATCATACTGCTAATAAGATCAGGGTCGATCGCAAACTCGTCAACCAGTACCGGCATCGCTTTTTTATACAGGTTGAAGGCAAGGTAAAAAATAAGTCCAGCCACACCCAGTGCACAGGCCCTGTCAAGCCAGAGAAAACCCATAGCGGATAGCTGCCAGCCAATAATAATAACAATGGTGGTTAAGACATCAGCGAAGGTATGGCTGGCATCAGCAATTAAAATATCCGACTTCAAACGAGTGGCCCATAACCTCTCCCAGCTGGCTAATGAGATATTAACAAGAAGTACGCCGAGCATAATACCGAGCTCGAGTGAGGAGCTAACAATAGCAACTTCTTCTTTACTGATGGCGCGCAATGCAAGCTCAAAGGCAAGAACAGCAAGCAGTGAGGCAAGAAAGAAGACTGCAAGTGTTTCAAATTTACGATGTCCATAAGGGTGCTCACGGTCTGGCGGTAAAATGGAGAGTCGAATCACGACCCAGGCAACGACGTTATTGGTTACATCTGTTAGCGAATGAATAGCATCACCCAGAATGGCAAGCGAGCCAGTGCTGATACCGACCCAAAGCTTGGCGAGTAGCACAATGAAATTGGCAGAGCCCTCGATAATAATGACACGTTGCACGTTGTGATCGCGGCTTCTGTCAGTATCAGAAAAGTTAGTGCTCATAGTATTGTCTAATTAGTAGGTGGAAACTGTTTTGCAATGCCCAGTTTAATAAGATTAGTATTTAAATTATCGATGCGCTTTTTGTTAATACCAAAATCTGAGTAACCTAGTCTTGATGCAGAACGAACGGCGATAATTCCTTCGCCTGTGCGCAGGTGAAGCTCGAGGTCATCGACGAAACCAAAAAATGCACTAGTGCATTCAGCATGAAGATAATCATCTGTTTGTAAGATAATCTGGGTACGTGGCATGTTTTGAATAGCCTGAGCAGTCAATTTCCACAGGTTAGGTGTCGTGGCGTCAATATAAAAGGGCGGTACTTTGTGAACTAGATCTTTAGCATCACTGGAGACGCAGTTTGGAGAAGACGAGCACGCGCTGAAATGACCATTATAAATGCCCAAATTGTTAGGGCGCTGACCTGAGCATGAAATTAGAAACATAGTGATAATTAGTAAATGGTAACATGAGATCGATTTGATAAGTGGCATAATTGTATAGCGATTACGATCTTATGGTCTGTATAATATTATTACGCATTTCACGACTGAGTAATAAGCGAGCACGACGATCAACCTTAAGAAAGGCGTCATTAAATTTAAGGTGATCGCTATCAATAGATATGAGATAGTCAGAGCTAATAAGTGTTTCAATAAAATTTGAAATGAGCCGACGATCAGAAAAGTCGGGCGCATTGAGTTCATAAATCATGGCAATACGTTGAGCCATCAGGTAACAGTCATTTTCAATCTGCTTGCGAGGAGATTTTTTCTGGCTATCTCGAAGTAGGATGGAGAGTATTAGATAGTACACTTCAAGAATTGGAGAAATAATGCGTGCAAGCATGTTTAGATGCATGAAGGCAGGATTGCTCGAGGCGGGACGAGAGTAGACATCAAGCTGCTGATTTTTAATCAAAAGGCTCTGATCCGACATGGCATCAAGCATAAGTGTAACAACGTCACTAAGTTCATGATCTTCCCATGTTAGAAAAAGCTCAGATTTAACAAAAGGATAAGCCAGTGAGATGATGCTAATAATTTCTTCACGGGTATGTGTCTGCATATTAAGAAAACAACAGGCAATCAGAGAAGGAATTGCCATCAAATGAAGAATGTTATTTCTATAATATGTCATCGAAATTGACTGTTTTGAATCTAGATAGATAATATCGCCTAGATCATGCATCCGACGCTTTGTTAGGTGCAATTCCTCAGTACGGCGAATCTGGTCATGGCCATCAAGATCAGTCATAACAATATACTCAGAGTAATTAAGATGACGAATAAGCTCCTTATATATATTAATAACCTGAATGAGTTTTCGCTCATCAATGTGTTGCTTGGGAGTAGCCAATAGGGCAGTTGCAACCAGATTTGTAGGATTGATAGAAGTTGCGCAGTTTATATTACGTAAAATTCGAGTTGACAGTTTGCTAATACAAGGGCGTAGCCATGTAGGTCGATCGTTATCGTTAAACTTCTCGCTTTTCCATAAAAGATTTATTTCGTCTAAGTGTTGATCAAGGAAGACAGGCTCGGCGAAGTTGGTGTATACC
>JAOUPA010000144.1 GCA_029880105.1 Gammaproteobacteria bacterium | reverse complement strand
TCATGTACCGTTGTCTATCGAAGCGCAGCTAGAAGCGCGTACCCTGATGCTGGCGACAAACAATATCCTGTCACCGGCTTCTGGTGACCCGATCATCGTGCCGTCACAGGATATCGTATTGGGCCTGTATTACATGACCCGTGAATCGATCAATGTCAAAGGCGAAGGTATGATCTTCTCTGACGTTGATGAAGTGCATCGCGCTTATGATGCAGGTGAAGCGGATCTGCAGGCGAAGGTTAAAGCTCGTATTAAAGAAGTCGTATTCAACGATGACGGTGAGCTGGAAGAGAAGTATACGATTGTCGATACTACGGTTGGCCGCGCCATTCTGTCTGAGATCATCCCGGCTGGTATCCCTTATGAGTTAGTGAACCAGGATCTGGGTAAGAAAGCGATTTCAAACCTGATCAACTCCTGTTACCGTCAGGTTGGTTTGAAAGAAACGGTTATCTTTGCTGACCAGTTAATGTACACCGGTTTCAGGTATTCGACCCGTTCAGGTATCTCTATCTGTATCAACGATATGGTTATCCCTGAAGAGAAGGCCACCCTGCTTGCTGGTGCTGATGCCGAAGTAAAAGAGATTCAGGAGCAATATGCATCGGGTCTGGTAACCAATGGTGAGCGTTATAACAAGGTGGTGGATATCTGGTCGCACGCTAACGAAGCGGTAGCCAAAGCCATGATGGATAAACTCAGCACGGTTGATGTTGAAGATGCTGAAGGCAACATGGTCAAACAGGCGTCATTTAATAATATTTTTGTCATGGCCGACTCTGGTGCGCGTGGTTCTGCTGCACAGATTCGTCAGCTCGCTGGTATGCGTGGCCTGATGGCAAAACCGGATGGCTCGATCATTGAAACACCGATCACAGCGAACTTCCGTGAAGGCCTGAACGTACTGCAGTACTTCATCTCAACTCATGGTGCACGTAAAGGTCTGGCTGATACTGCATTGAAAACAGCGAACTCGGGTTATTTGACTCGTCGTCTTGTGGATGTAGCCCAGGACATGGTTATCCTGAAGAAAGACTGTAATACCGAAAAGGGCATGTTAGTACAGTCGATCATCGAAGGTGGTGATGTTGTCATGCCTTTGAGTGAACTGGTACTGGGACGTGTGGTTGCACGCGATGTTGTTAATACCGATGACGAAGTATTGATACCACGTGGTACATTGCTTGACGAGTTATGGGTTGAGCAGCTGGATGAATTAGGTATTGATGAGATTTTCGTACGCTCAGTTATCACCTGTGAGAATACGCATGGCGTCTGTTCTATGTGTTACGGTCGTGATCTGGCTCGTGGTCATCTGGTCAACCATGGTGAGGCTGTCGGTGTTATCGCAGCACAGTCCATCGGTGAGCCGGGAACACAGTTGACCATGCGTACCTTCCATATCGGTGGTGCGGCGAGTCGTTCTGCGGCAGCCAATAGCATCAGTGTGAAATCTTCGGGTAGCATCCGTTTGCACAACATCAATGTCGTACATCAGACCAGCGGCAATCTTGTTGCGGTATCACGTTCTGGTGAACTGGGTGTGGTCGATGAGCAGGGTCGTGAACGCGAGCTGTACAAGATTCCTTACGGTGCGGTGATCTCTGTCGAAGAAGAAGGTGCGGTAGAAGCTGGACAGGTGGTAGCTACCTGGGATCCGCATACCCATCCGATTATTACCGAGGTAGAAGGTAAAGTTAAATTTACTGATTTTGCTGAAGGTATCAGTGTACAGAAAGAGACTGATGATATTACCGGTCTGTCTTCCATCGTGGTGATCGATCCCAAGCAGCGTCCGACAGCGGGTAAAGATATGCGCCCATTGATTACATTGGTGGATGCTAAAGGTAAGGATCTAAATATTGCCGGTACTGAACAGGCGGCGCGTTACTTCCTGCCATCAGGCGCAATCATTAACATCGAAGATGGAAATGACGTGGCGGTAGGTGATGTTATCGCGCGTATTCCGCAGGAATCGAGTAAAACACGTGATATTACCGGTGGTCTGCCACGTGTTGCCGACCTGTTTGAAGCGCGCAAACCAAAAGAGCCAGCTATTATGGCGGAAGCTTCAGGTGTAGTGAGCTTCGGTAAAGAAACCAAAGGCAAGCAACGTCTGGTTATCACCAAAGATAGCTCAGAAGCAGTTGAAACACTGATTCCAAAATGGCGTCATATCAACGTATTCGAAGGTGAGCGCGTGGAGCAGGGCGAGGTAATCGCTGATGGTGAGCGTAGTGCCCATGATATCTTGCGCTTACTGGGTGCGGAAGCGCTGGCGGAATACCTGGTCAATGAGATTCAGGATGTTTATCGTCTGCAGGGTGTGAAGATTAATGATAAGCATATCGAAGTTATCATCCGTCAGATGCTGCGTAAATGTGAGATCATCGAAGGTGGAGATTCTGACTACCTGAAAGGTGAGATTGTTGAACGTACCCGTGTTATCGATGAATGTGAGCAACTTAAAGCTGAAGGTAAGGAACCGGCTATTTTTGAACCGATACTGTTAGGTATTACTAAAGGTTCACTGGTTACTGAATCCTTTATCTCAGCGGCGTCGTTCCAGGAAACTACCCGTGTATTGACCGAAGCTTCGGTTCGTGGCGGCAGTGATTCACTGCGCGGCCTGAAAGAAAACGTCATCGTCGGTCGTCTGATTCCGGCAGGTACTGGTCTGGCTTTCCATGAAGACAGGCAGAAACAGCGTACTGCTGATATCGATGCTGCGTTTATCACCGAAGAAGAAGCCAGTGCGGAACTGAGTGCTGAGGTGACCGAAGAGCTCGATGATGCCGAGATGCCGACGGAAATCATCGATGTTGCTGATGCATCTGAAGCTGAGCAGCCTAAACAGGACGCTTAGTTTTAACCGGTAATAACCTTGTCCCTGAGAACAATTATTTTTCTGCAGGGGCGAAGTTGTTTTGCCGGATTTCAAAACACGTAAACACCAGTGTTTTGGCTATTAAATGGCGCTTTACTGGGTAAAGGTTCTTGACAGTTACCTGCGGTGAGACTAGAATTGCGCCTCTTTTGACAGGCCCCCGAGTGATATCCAGGGCCTGTCGTTTATTTTGAGCTCGTAGTATGTGCCAACGAGCGCCGCTAAATGTTTGATTTTAGTGGATTTTGGAGTTATAGATGACAACAATTAACCAATTAGTGCGTAAACCGCGTCGTAGCAAGGTTGTGAAAAGCAACGTGCCAGCGCTGGAAGCGTGTCCACAAAGACGTGGTGTATGTACACGCGTTTATACAACAACACCGAAAAAGCCAAACTCTGCGATGCGTAAAGTTGCTCGTGTGCGTTTGACTAACAGTTTTGAAGTGACCAGTTACATCGGTGGTGAGGGTCATAACCTGCAGGAGCATAGCGTGGTGCTTATCCGCGGTGGTCGTGTTAAGGATTTACCTGGTGTGCGTTATCACGTTGTCCGCGGAAGCCTGGATACACAGGGTGTTGAAGCACGTCGTCAAGGCCGTTCTAAATACGGTACTAAGCGTCCTAAGAGTTAATTTTTAGAGAATACTAATGCCAAGAAGAAGAGAAGTCCCGAAAAGAGAAGTATTACCTGATCCAAAATTTGGTAGTACTCAGATCACAAAATTCGTCAACATGATCATGGTTAGCGGCAAAAAGTCTGTTGCTGAAACTATCATGTACAACGCCCTTGACCGTATCGCTGAGAAAGCGTCTGGCGAGCCAATGGATGTTCTCGATAAAGCGCTGGAAAATGTCAGCCCGATGGTGGAAGTTAAATCCCGCCGTGTCGGTGGTGCAACTTATCAGGTGCCTGTCGAAGTACGTGCTAATCGCCGATTGACTCTGGCTATGCGCTGGTTGATCGATGCTTCTCGTAAACGCGGTGAGAAATCTATGCAATTAAAATTAGCCGGTGAGTTAATGGATGCGGCTGAAAATCGCGGTAATGCAGTTAAGAAACGTGAAGATACGCATCGTATGGCTGAAGCGAATAAAGCATTCGCCCATTTCCGCTGGTAGTTCAGGTAGTCTAGAACGGTTTAGAAGGAAGCAGTCATGGCTCGCACCACGCCAATTAAGCGCTATCGTAATATTGGCATCATGGCGCACATTGATGCGGGCAAAACGACAACGACGGAACGTATCCTGTATTACACGGGGATATCTCACAAGATAGGTGAGGTGCATGATGGTGCTGCTACCATGGACTGGATGGAGCAGGAGCAAGAGCGGGGGATTACCATAACCTCTGCTGCTACCACCTGTTTCTGGAAAGGGATGGATGGTCAGTATGATCAGCATCGCATTAATATAATTGATACGCCTGGGCATGTTGACTTTACCATTGAAGTGGAACGTTCCCTGCGTGTTCTTGACGGTGCTTGCGCCGTCTTTTGCGCTGTAGGCGGTGTTGAACCGCAGTCTGAAACCGTATGGCGTCAGGCTAATAAATATCATGTGCCACGTATGGCGTTCGTTAATAAGATGGATCGTGCTGGTGCTGATTTTCTACGCGTGGTAGATCAGATCAAACAGCGTTTAGGCGCTAACCCTGTACCGATGCAGATAGCTATCGGTGCAGAAGAGCACTTTGAAGGTGTTGTTGACCTCGTTAAGATGAAAGCGATTCGCTGGAAAGAGGAAAGCATGGGCTCGGAATTTGTCGAAGGTGATATTCCGGCCGAGCTGCTTGAGCTGTGTGAATCGCAGCGCGAGCTCATGGTGGAGGCGGCGGCCGAAGCCAGTGAAGAGTTGATGGACAAATATCTCGAAAACGGTGAGCTTGATGCCGAAGATATTAAGTTAGGTATTCGTCTTAGAACGTTAGCTAACGAAATAGTACCGGTTTTCTGCGGTAGTGCGTTTAAG
>JAOUPA010000143.1 GCA_029880105.1 Gammaproteobacteria bacterium | reverse complement strand
TTGTGTCTACTCTATTTATGGAACCAGCTCGACTTATTTACCTGCACGGCTTTAATAGCTCGCCGCAATCGCACAAGTCCAGGGCACTTAGTGCCTATATGGCTGACAGGGGGTTGCTGGACAGGTTGATATCGCCCGCAATTCCGCCAGTGCCGGCAGAGGCGATGGTGATGCTGGTCGATTTATACGAGTCGAACAGGTGTCATGGCGAAGTGGCAGTGGCAGGTAGTTCGCTTGGGGGCTTTTATGCAACATACCTGGCAGAACGTTTTAATGCCAGGGCGGTACTGATCAACCCGGCAGTTCGACCGCATCTGTTGTTGAAAAAATACCTGGGCGAAAACAAGAATTACTATACCTCTGAGCACTGGATGCTGGAGCAGGCGCATATCGAACAGCTTCGCCAGCTGGATGTTGAACACATTACCCGGCCGGAACGTTATTTGTTGATGCTGCAGAAGGGCGATGAAACACTGGACTACCGTCAGGCCCTTGAGAAATACTGCAACTGTCCAGTAGTTTTAGAAGAAGGGGGTGACCACTCTTTCGTCGGCTTCGAAAATCATATTGAGCAAATATTAAAATTCTGCGGCGTTATCGCAGGCGAAACAGGCGGTTGATTTATTACGGTCTATCCATGATGATGCAGAAAAATATAAATGTTACAGAAATAAAGCAGGTGAATTTCTAATGTCTCTCGGTCCCGTTATGATGGATTTGGTCGGTACACAGGTTACTGCGGCCGAAAAGGAGTTAATGCTGCATCCGAGTGTCGGCGGTGTTATCCTCTTTACCCGTAATTTTGAATCGGTCGAGCAAATTATTGCATTGATTGCGGAGATCCATTCGTTAAGAAAACCGCACCTGCTGATTGCTATTGACCACGAGGGCGGTCGCGTACAACGCTTCCATGAAGGCTTTACCAGGCTGCCGCCGGCAAAGGTCTTTGGTGATATCTATAAACAGGATCAGAAAAAAGCCCGTGAATATGCCGAGCTAACCGGCTGGTTAATGGCGGCTGAGCTTCGGGCCATTGATATCGACTTCAGTTTTGCACCGGTGCTTGACCTTGCGCACGGCGTCAGTGGTGTTATCGGTGATCGTGCGTTTCATTCCAGGCCGGAGGTTGCCGCAACGCTGGCCTATGCATTCATGCATGGCATGTCACTGGCGGGTATGTCGGCTGTCGGTAAGCACTTCCCGGGTCACGGTGGTGTCGTCGAAGATTCGCACCTGGCCCTGCCGGTCGATCATCGCGATATGGCCAGCCTGATGAAGCAGGACATCGTGCCTTTTGAAAAGATGATCCAGAATCACCTGCCTGCGATTATGCCGGCACATGTCATTTATGATCAGGTTGATGATAAACCGGCTGGCTATTCAAAAATCTGGCTGAAAAAGATACTGCGAGATCGGCTCAAGTTTCAGGGTGTCATCTTCAGTGATGACCTGAGTATGGAGGCGGCGGGTATTGGTGGTAGCTACGGCGAACGGGCCAAACTGGCACTGGCGGCAGGCTGTGATATGGTACTGGTCTGTAATCACCCCGATGGTGTCGTTGAGGTCATCGAGGCGCTGGGACATTATTCGAATCCGGTCTCCGAGCTGCGCCTGACGCGCATGCACGGTAAGAACCCAGTCAATCGTGAAGAGTTACTGAAGAGTAAAAAATGGCAGCAGGCGAGTGCCACCGTACAGGCGCTAGATGACTCACCCTGGCTGGAGCTCGATGTTTAATTGTTATAATTGGAGCAGTGATGGGTAATAGTGACAAAATTAATCAGCTGCTGAGTTTTGTGCAGAACAATGACTGGATTGTTCAGGTCTTCGTGGTTGTACTGGTTACGCTGTCACTGAGCTTAATTGCACGCAGGCTTATTGCAAAAATTGCCCTGCGTATGCAAAAGACCAAAAATCCGTGGGATGACCTGTTAACCACGGCCATGCAAAAACCGGTGGCGTGGATGATCTGGTTACTGGGCCTGACCTTCGCCGCCGATGTCGTCTACAGACAAAGTGGTGCCACGATATTTGAGGCCATCGCACCGATTCGCGATATCGGTGTCATCCTGATCCTGACCCTGTTCCTGATCAACCTGATCAATGGTACCCAGGCCGTCCTTAAGGCCAGAAAGACAGAGACAGGTGAAAGGGCATTTGATGAGCACACCGTTGAGGCAATTGCAAAACTCATAAAGATCTCAGTCATCATTACCAGCGGCCTGGTGATGTTGCAGTCAATGGGTTACAGCATATCCGGTGTCCTGGCCTTTGGTGGTATCGGTGGCATTGCCGTCGGCTTTGCGGCCAAGGACCTGCTCTCCAATTTCTTTGGCGGACTGATGATTTACCTCGATCGCCCCTTTATGGTCGGCGACTGGATACGATCCAATGACCGCGATATCGAAGGTACGGTTGAGCACATTGGCTGGCGCCTGACACGGATTCGGACATTCGATAAGCGCCCGTTGTACGTACCTAATTCAATTTTTGCCAATATCAGCGTGGAAAATCCCTCACGTATGACCAATCGCCGTATTTATGAAACGATTGGTATCCGCTATGAAGACGCCTCGAAAATGGATGTGATCGTTAGCGAAGTCAAACAGATGCTACTTGAACACCCCGATATCGATACCAAAACCACGATGATTGTTAACTTCGTCAAGTTCTCGGCCTCATCCATCGACTTTTTTGTCTACACCTTTACCAAGACCACTGACTGGATTCAGTATCACGAAATCAAGCAGGATGTCCTGCTGAAAATATTGGCGATTGTTGAGCGTCATGGCGCAGAAATAGCGTTCCCGACATCGACATTGCATGTAGAATCCTTACCAGAGACCGCGGGTAATTAACCGGGAGGTGACCATGGCTAAAAAACTATTAATTATTCTGGCAAATTCAGACCCTCATAATGCTGAAGAGATTGGCGCACCCCTGTTTCAGGCAACGGTTGCGGCGGCCATGGGCCACGAAGTAGAAATTATTATTACCGGCCATATCGGCATACTCGCCACTGAAGGTCATGCGGAAAAACTCGAAATAAACCATGAGACACACCGTACTATTTACGATGTGCTGAAAGAGGCGCATAAAGCCGGTGTTGTCTTCAAGGTGTCCGCGCCAACCATTGAAATCTGGTCGGATAACCTGATTCCTGAGATCGACCAGACTGTAGGTGCATCCTATGTCGTTGAAGAGGCCATGGAAGATGGCACCGTTACCTTTACCTATTGATGAACGAACACTTTTTCTGTCTTAAGTTATTTAACTAACATGTCTATTACAATTGATGAGCTCGACGCGGTATTGACCAGCTCGGATTTAATCTACAACGCGCAACAGATAGAACAGTCTATCGATGAGATGGCCATCAAGCTAAATGATCGCCTAAAGACTGCGCAACCACTGGTGCTCTGTGTGATGAATGGCGCGTTGATTTTTACTGCGCATCTGCTCACCCGACTGAACTGTTATCCCGAAGTTGATTATGTACATGCGACCCGTTACGGTAATCAGACTACCGGTGATACACTCGACTGGCGCGCCTATCCAAGTAAGCCTTTAAAAGACAGAACTATCTTGCTGGTTGATGACATCCTTGATGAAGGTATCACGCTCAAGGCTTTAATTGATTACTGCTATCAGCAGGGCGCGAAAGAGGTAATCTCGGCCGTGCTGGTTCAGAAAATGCACAGCCGCTGTGTTGAAGGCCTGCACTGCGATTATATTGGTCTCAAGGTTGAGGACCAGTATGTCTATGGCTTTGGTATGGATTACAAATCACAGTTACGTCATCTCAACGGCATTTATGCCTACCGTGGTTAGTGGGGAAAGAGTTCGATGGCAACAATAGCAATCATCGGTGGAACTGGGCTGGATAAATTACCCGCGTTACAGGATGTCCACGAAATTAAAGTAGATACACCCTACGGTGCAACTTCCAATGTTTTGAAGAAAGGCAGGATTGGCGATAACGAAATTATTTTTCTGCCGCGTCACGGAGAGAACCACAGCATTGCACCGCATGAGATTAACTACCGTGCAAATATCTGGGCGCTCAAGCAGCAGGGCGTAACGCATATACTGGCGATCAACGCGGTTGGCGGTATCTCAGAAAAAATGTCACCAGAGAAGATTGTCTTCCCTGACCAGATTATCGATTACACGCATTCACGTCAGCATACCTTTTCTGATGAAAAGTCCGGCTCTGTACTGCACATTGATTTCACCTATCCCTACAGTCGCCTGGTTCATGGTGTATTGAGAAGCACCGCGGTGGAAATGGGCCTGGTGTTTGAAGGTGAAGCGGTCTACGGTGCCACCCAGGGGCCGAGACTGGAAAGCATTGCAGAAATTAATCGCATGCATCGTGATGGTTGCGATATCGTTGGTATGACCGGTATGCCTGAGGCAGCACTGGCCAGGGAACTGGACATTGAATATGCCTGCTGCGCGCTGGTGGTTAACTGGGCGGCAGGTAAAGGTGATGAGGAATTCATTACCATGGAAATTATCGAACAACATATGCGCAACGGCATGATTGTCGTCGCTAGGCTGATCGCAAACGCCTTACCCAAACTTGTACACCTTAAGGCCTGATATGGAAATTTTTAATCTTGAAGGCCATGAGTATATCGAGCTCAACAATCTACTGAAAATTACCGGCATGTGCGAAAGTGGTGGCCGGGCAAAGGTGCTGATCGCTGACGGCATGGTCAAGGTAGATGGCCAGGTGGAAACGCGCAAACGCTGTAAAATCAAACACGGGCAGGTTGTCGAATTCGATGGCCAGCAAATCTCTATTCAATAATATTAAAAATCTCTATGACTGATAAAACTTATATTAAAGGCAAAGA
>JAOUPA010000142.1 GCA_029880105.1 Gammaproteobacteria bacterium | reverse complement strand
ATGCTCACCTTCGAATATGTTGATATGACGCCATTTTGGAATCAGCTCTTCGTAAGTCTCACCACTATCTTCTGTGATCACCAGGCGCTGTTTACCCTTGGTTTCCTTACCGAAGCCAACGGTACCAGTACGTTCAGCCATGATGGCTGGCTCTTTTGGCTTACGTGCTTCAAACAGGTCAGCTACACGTGGCAGACCACCAGTGATATCACGAGTTTTCGAAGATTCCTGGGGAATACGAGCCACAACATCACCGATTCTAACCTCATTACCATCGGCAATATTAATAATCGCCCCGGCAGGTAAGAAGTAATGTGCTGGCAATTCAGTACCCGCGATACATAGATCCTTACCCTTGGCATCGATCAACTTCACCATAGGGCGCAAATCTTTACCTGCAGATGGACGCTGCTTGGGATCGATTACAACCATGGATGACAGGCCAGTAATCTCATCTACTTCTTTCTGTACACTGACGCCATCAACAAACTCACTGAATTGAACCTTACCATCCACCTCGGTAATAATTGGGTGAGTATGAGGATCCCAGGTCGCAACGATCTGGCCACCTTCAACTGATTCATTCTCTTCAACCGAGATCACCGCACCATAAGGCACTTTATACCGCTCTTTCTCACGACCGGTTTCATCAATCACACCGATCTCACCAGAACGTGATACCGCAACCGAGTTACCACCCGTCTGCTTAACCAGCTTGATGTTATGCAAACGAATACTACCTGTTGATTTAACGGCGATATTATTAGCAGCTGCTGAACGACTGGCAGCGCCACCGATGTGGAATGTACGCATCGTTAACTGTGTACCAGGCTCACCGATAGACTGGGCAGCAATAACACCAACCGCTTCACCCATATTAACCTTATGACCACGACCCAGGTCACGACCATAACATGTCGCACATACACCATGGGTTGCTTCACAGGTAATACTTGAACGAACGATAAGTTCATCCACACCCATCTGGTCAATCCGCTCAACCCAGGCTTCATCCAGCAGGGTACCCTGTGGAATCAGTATTTCATCACTATCTGCTTTAACTACATCTCTTGCAACCACACGACCCAGTACTCGCTCATGCAATGCCTCAACAACATCACCACCTTCGATGATAGGCGTCATGGTTAGACCATGTTCAGTACCACAATCATCACTGGTGACAACCATATCCTGGGCAACATCCACCAGGCGACGAGTCAGGTAACCAGAGTTAGCTGTTTTCAGCGCAGTATCGGCCAGACCTTTACGAGCACCATGGGTTGAAATGAAGTACTGCAGTACGTCGAGACCTTCACGGAAGTTAGCCGTAATCGGTGTTTCGATAATCGAACCATCCGGTTTTGCCATCAGGCCACGCATACCAGCCAGCTGACGAATCTGGGCCGCACTACCACGAGCACCGGAATCCGCCATCATAAAGATATTATTGAAAGAGTCCTGCTTAACAGTGTTTCCTTCAGCATCAACTACGTCATCTTTACCCAGTTTGTCCATCATGGCTTTTGCCACCTGGTCATTAGCATGGGACCAGATATCAACCACCTTGTTATAACGCTCACCATTGGTTACCAGACCGGATGAATACTGATCTTCGATTTCCTTAACTTCTGTTTCAGCCGCGCTAAGAATTTCTGCTTTAGCTTCTGGAATAACCATGTCACCAATACAGATCGATGCACCGGCACGGGTTGACTGACGGAAACCCATGTACATTAACTGGTCAGCAAAAATAACGGTTTCTTTCAGACCCACCTGACGATAACAGGAGTTAATCAGGTTAGAGATATTCTTTTTAGTCATATCCCTGTTAACAATCTCAAATGGCAGACCCGCAGGTAATAACTCGGACAACATGGCACGACCCACCGTGGTTTCCACCAGTCGCCTTACTGTTTCCATCTCACCATTTTCATTTTCCAGGGTTTCCTGAATACGAACTTTTACTTTCGCCTGGATATGCACGTGTTTGCTTTCATGAGCACGATAGGCTTCTTTAACATCCGCAAACGCCATACCTTCGCCCTTTGCGTTGATACATTCACGGGTCATATAATACAGACCCAGAACGATATCCTGTGAAGGCACAATAATTGGCTCACCTGATGCGGGTGACAGAATATTATTGGTCGACATCATCATGGCACGGGTTTCTAACTGCGCTTCAATTGACAGAGGCACGTGAACCGCCATCTGGTCACCATCGAAGTCAGCATTAAATGCTGTACAAACCAGTGGGTGCAACTGAATCGCTTTACCTTCTATCAATACCGGCTCAAATGCCTGGATACCCAGTCGATGCAGAGTTGGCGCACGGTTTAACATCACGGGATGCTCACGGATAACTTCTTCCAGGATATCCCAGACTTCCGCGCCTTCACGCTCAACCAGTTTCTTGGCTGCCTTGATCGTTGTAGCCAGACCACGACGGTGTAATTTACTGAAAATAAATGGCTTGAATAATTCCAGCGCCATTTTCTTCGGCAAACCACACTGATGTAATTTCAGAGAAGGACCAACCACAATTACGGAACGACCCGAGTAATCTACACGTTTACCCAGCAGATTCTGACGGAAGCGACCCTGCTTACCCTTAATCATGTCAGCCAGTGATTTCAATGGACGTTTATTAGTACCGGTGATGGCACGACCACGACGACCGTTATCTAATAATGCATCAACCGATTCCTGCAACATGCGTTTTTCATTACGTACAATAATGTCTGGAGCAAACAGCTCTAACAGACGACGCAAACGGTTATTACGGTTAATCACACGACGGTACAGATCATTCAGATCAGACGTTGCAAAACGACCACCATCCAGAGGTACCAGTGGACGTAAATCCGGTGGTAATACTGGCAACACGGTCATGATCATCCACTCAGGCTTGTTACCTGACTCAAGGAATGAATCAATCAGTTTCAGACGCTTACCATAACGTTTCAGTTTCGTTTCAGAATTGGTATTACCCATGTCTTCACGAATAACGCGTGACTCTTCTTCAAGATCCAGGCTGCTTAACATTTCATAAACAGCTTCAGCACCCATGCGCGCATCAAATTCATCACCATGTTCTTCAATGGCTTCAAGATATGATTCATCAGACAATAGCTGACCACGCTCAAGGGTTGTCATACCCGGATCGATCACAACAAATGCTTCGAAATACAGGATGCGTTCGATTTCACGTAAAGTCATATCCAGCAACAGACCAATACGTGATGGTAATGATTTCAGAAACCAGATATGAGCAACTGGGCTTGCCAGCTCAATGTGACCCATACGATCACGACGTACTTTAGATTGCGTGACTTCAACACCACATTTCTCACACACCACACCGCGGTGCTTGAGACGTTTATATTTACCACATAAGCACTCATAGTCTTTTACCGGACCAAAAATCTTGGCACAGAACAGACCGTCACGCTCTGGTTTAAAGGTACGATAATTAATGGTCTCAGGCTTCTTAACTTCGCCATAGGACCAGGACAGAATCATATTTGGTGATGCCAGACCAATACGGATGGCATCAAAGTCGTCACTCTGACCCTGCTGTTTAATTAGCTTCAGAAGATCTTTCAATGTCTTGTCTCCTAGCGTTCGCTATATTCAGTATTACCGGTAATCCGAAGATTACTCAGTATCCTGTTCCAGTTCGATGTTAATACCCAATGCACGAATTTCTTTCAGCAATACATTGAAAGACTCCGGCATACCTGCTTCCATACGATGATCACCATCAACGATGTTTTTATACATCTTGTTACGACCAGCTACGTCATCCGATTTAACGGTAAGCATTTCCTGCAGGGTATAAGAAGCGCCATACGCCTCCAGTGCCCATACTTCCATCTCACCAAATCGCTGTCCGCCAAACTGTGCTTTACCACCCAGCGGCTGCTGCGTTACAAGGCTGTAAGGTCCGGTTGAACGTGCATGCATCTTGTCATCAACCAGGTGATTCAGTTTCAGCACATACATGTAACCAACAGTTACCGGGCGATCAAATGCATCACCGGTACGACCATCATAAAGTGTTGTCTGACCTGTAACAGGCAAATCAGCCAGCTCCAGCATACGACGAATTTCTGCTTCTTCTGCACCATCGAACACCGGTGTTGCCATTGGCACACCTTTACGTAAATTATTCGCCATGGCGAGTAATTCATCATCAGAGAATTTCTTTAGATCTACTTTCTTCTGGTCATGGTTATAAATCTCATCCAGGTAATTGCGAATATCAACAACCTTTTGATTTTCATCCAGCATCTTGCCGATCTTCAGCCCCAGACCCTGTGCAGCCCAGCCTAAATGGGTTTCCAGAATCTGCCCGACATTCATACGGGATGGAACACCCAGTGGATTCAGCACAATATCTACCGGCACACCAAATTCATCATGAGGCATGTCTTCAACAGGAACAATCATGGAGACCACACCCTTGTTACCATGACGACCCGCAACCTTGTCACCCGGCTGCATACGACGTTTGATAGCCAGGTACACCTTGACCATCTTCAGTACACCTGGAGGCAGATCATCACCCGCAACAATTTTGCCTTTCTTCACTTCAAACAGTTCATCCAGCTCTTTACGCTGATCTTTTAACTGCTTGGCCAGTGCCTCAAGCTGTGTATTGGCCTCATCTGTTTTCAGGCGAACTTCAAAAATCTTGTCCTTATCCAGATCATCCAGGTATGCCTGTGTAATTTTGGCACCCGATTTCAGACCATCAGGTCCACCAGCGGCTACTTTATTCAGCATCAGTTTTTCTGCACGGGCTATCAGGTCACCCTGAATAATACGCCACTTGTCATTCACATCTTTGCGAGCTTCATCT
>JAOUPA010000141.1 GCA_029880105.1 Gammaproteobacteria bacterium | reverse complement strand
CTGAGACCATCGCGAAAGTCGTAACCGTGCACGTAGGTGAGTGAGACCGGTTGCACAATGCCGATGCCGCCCGCCTCGGAGACGGCCGCGACCAGTTCAGGGTTGGAGCAAGGATACATGGCGCCAGAGATGACAGGGCTGGTAATGCCTGCGTGGCCGAGCAGCCGGTTGCTGGTATCAGGCGCCGTCACTATAGTATCGTTTAAGGCTGCGCGTCTTCCAGTCTCTGCTGATCGCTGTCGATGGATTGCTGTGCAGACTCGCTAGCAGCCCTGGCAGCATCGAGCGCGTTGACCTGTGTGCTGAAAGGATTGTCCTGGCTAATCTTGTGTGGCTGGGTCGTTTTTGTTGCAGTATTGTCTGTAGATGTTTGTTGTGACTGGGTGTCGGCACTATCAGAGCAGCCGCTGGTGATGATGAAAGCAGTGACTAATAGCGGTAGATATCTGTACATGGTGTTCTCTCCAGGGTGTAGTTGATACGATGTAACCAAGTTTCTACTCTAACAGATTTTCGCTGCGTTGTTCTGCGCTGGTGTTGGTCATCGGTACAGGTCTGTGGCCTCATATGGTGTATTTTTAGCCATGATTCAAACCATTCGTTTTTCTGATCGTAACGACTCGATTTTTTTGTTTGTAATGACTGGTCATGCGCTGTAAATAGCGTTTTGAAATAAGCATGATAGGAGCCTGTCGCCACCGGATGTTTATTCGTTTATTACTTTTATAGTGGAGAGCAAAAACGATGTTATACCCTGCAAGATTTGGAAATGATCCTTTGTTTCCAAAAGCGACTGATTTTGAAGTGGTGTATAAAGATGAAAAAACTGGTAAAGGCGTAATCAGCTACCGTGCTTTTAAGCGCGGTGAAATCATCGCACGCATGAGCGGCGAAGTAATTAGTGATATCCGTCAGCACACGCTGCAGATATCTGAAGATAAACATTTGTACGACGTGTATTTTTCAGGCTATTTCCTGCATTCATGCTCGCCCAATATCTCCCTGGATATGGACAAGATGACGGTAACGGCCCTGAAAGATATTAAGGCCAATACCTACCTGTATATGGATTATGCAGAAACCGAAGATCACCTCTTCAAACAGTTCCCTTGCTCGTGTGGTTCTAAAAACTGTCGCGGCTGGGTTGCTGGCAAAAAAGACATGCACCCCGCTATGCTTGAGCCGCTTGCGATTGCCGCTAATCAGTAAGTGGTAAAGCTCGACCCTAATGCCTGGTGGCAGAGATCGGATCTCTGCTACCAGGACAACCAACTATTCTTTGCAGGACGTACAGTTAAACAGCTGGCCGAGCGTTATGGCTCGCCCAGCTTTGTTTATTCTGCGCGTCGTGTTGAGGCCAACCTGACCCGCGTTAGGCAGGCGCTGGATGCTGCCGGGCTGGCCGGGCGCTCATCGATTTTCTACGCCATGAAGGCGAACCGTTTTGCGCCCCTGTTGCAATTCATCAGGCAAACCGGTCTGTGCGGTATCGATGCCTGTTCGCCGAATGAAGTTAAGCATGCGGTGAGTTGTGGATTTTCACCCTCGGATATTTCGTTTACCGCGACCAGTTTGTCGAAGCGTGATTTTGCCGAGCTGGCACGTTATGACGGTCTATTTATGGATTGTGATTCGCTGTACTCGATTCGCAGCTGGGGTGAACTGAAGCCCAACACCGATATTGGGATTCGTATTAACCCTGCGGTGGGTATTGGTCGTGCCTGCAACGACAAGTTGCAGTACACCGGTTGCAAGACGACCAAGTTCGGTATTTTTCGTGAGCAGTTCGATGAGGCACTGGCGCTGGCGGCTCAATATGGGTTGCGTGTGACCAAAATCCACTTCCATACTGGCTGTGGATACCTGACGACTGAGCTAAACCAGCTCGATCACGTGATTGATGAGTGCATGCGTTTTGTTGACGCTGCGCCCGATGTGAACCGTGTGAATATGGGTGGTGGCCTGGGTGTACCGCATTTGGCTGATGACCCGGCACTCGACCTGGATCAGTGGTCGGCCATTCTCAACAGGCATTTCGCACACCGCGACCTGCACGTTGAGGTCGAACCCGGAGATTACATCTGTAAGGATGCAGGCCTATTGATACTGGGTAAGACCTTTGTTGAGCTAAAGCGCGATACCCTGTTTGTTGGCGTCGATGCCGGTTTTAATATCGCACCTGAGCCAGCTTATTATGGCCTGCCGTTCCAGCCAGTAACCCTGTCTGTTGATGACCAGCCACTCGCCAAAACAACGGTGGTGGGTAATATCAATGAGGCGCTGGATGTCTGGTACGAAAATGCCCTGCTACCCGATCTGACTGAGCACGAGTACCTGGTGCTGATTAATGCCGGTGCCTATTCATCATCGATGGCATCGAACCACTGCATGCGCGGTGAGTTCAGTGAGTTCCTGCTGCTGTAATTTAAATTTGATCTGCATTTGCCGGTGTGGAAATGAACTGCACCGGCGCAGTAGCGATACGCTCGTATAATTTTATTCTTCGGGTAAATGGTGCCCAGTTGACCAGGAAGTTGGCCAGCGCCTCCCACATCGAAACCCAGGCGGCCACGGTTAGCCCTTCAGCAAATACCTTTGTGATGACAGAGGCATCTATGGTGAGTTGCTCGTTAACCCAAACTGAAAGTGATAAAAGCGTCAGTCCTATGATGAAAAAAATCAGGGAGGTGCGTATATTCCTGCCCAACTCCTCAATTTCAATGGTTTTCAGGTACAGGAAATAACTGTTGATGCTTGCGGTGATGCGTGACTTCATTGATTCTACCGGCGGTGTTACCAGGTTCAGGCGGATGATAAAGGCTTCTTTATCGAGTTCACTGGCTGACTCAATTAGATAGTCAACCAGGTCATCGTCGAGTTCCTTTCTGACATAGGGTGTGTATTTATCAAAATCATTGTATAAGTAACTGATTTCTCCGGCGTTAATATCAATGATGTACTGGCCACTGTCTGTGCAGGGGTAACGTTCAAGAATGGTAGATTTCATGCTGACTATCCTTCAGCCATAGATCTGGCCGATACATGCGTGAACAGACTATCTGAAATTGATATAAAGAATAATCGATCACATTAATATTATATTCCTGATATTGCTTATGTAGCTATCCGGGTTAATCAATAGTGCTGCTGTTTTTTTTATTGATGCTATTTTGACCTAGGTCTACAGGTTTATATTCAAATAGTCTAATATACGCACCCTTCTAGAATGCTGCGGATAAACTGTTGTGCACGAATTTATACCTGGCCAACGCTGTATCAGTGATGCCGAGCTCCAGATGGGCCTGGGCACAGTTCTGACTGTTGAATTTCGAACCCTGACCGTGCTGTTTCTGGCTACCGGTGAGACCCGTACCTACGCAAAGCAGTCTGCTCCCCTCACCCGTGTCGCATTTGAAGTGGGCGATACGATTACTACGCACGATGGATGCAAGATAAAGGTTCAGGAAGTGCTCGAGGTTAATGGCCTGCTCTCTTATGTTGGTCTTGATGAGGCGGGTACGCTGACCGATGTTGAGGAAAGCCAGCTGGACAATTTCCTGAAGCTGAATCGTCCCTCTGAGCGCCTGTTTAATGGCCAGATTGACCATGACAAGTGGTTTGAGCTGCGCTACCAGTCTTTGCAGCACAGGCATCGACTGTTGCACTCAGAGTTATACGGCCTGACCGGATGTCGCACTAGCCTGATTGCGCATCAGTTGTATATTGCCCATGAGGTGGCGAATCGTTTTGCGCCGCGCGTACTACTGGCGGATGAAGTCGGACTGGGTAAAACCATTGAAGCCGGTTTGATTCTGCACAACCAGCTGTTAACTGAACGTGCACGCCGAGTACTGATCGTTGTGCCTGAGACACTGGTGCACCAGTGGCTGGTAGAGATGCTGCGTCGCTTTAACCTGCACTTTAAAATTTTTGATGAGCAGCGCTGGCAATCGTTACAGGAAGATATCAACGAAGGACGTAATCCCTTTCATTCTGAACAACTGGTGCTATGTAGCCTGGGTTTTCTACGCTCCAATGCAGATTGTTTTGAATATGCAATGGATGGTGAATGGGATCTGTTGGTGGTTGATGAAGCACACCACCTGCAGTGGTCACCAGAAGAACCCAGTATTGAATACGAAATTATTGAACAGTTAGCGAAGGTGACCGAAGGTGTTTTATTATTGACAGCGACACCAGAGCAATTGGGTAAAGAAAGTCATTTCGCACGTTTACGTTTGCTCGATCCTGATCGTTTTCACAGTTTTGATCAGTTTATTGAAGAAGAGGCCTCCTACGAGCCGATTGCACAGGTAGTTGAGGATTTGCTCAGCGGCAAGCCGCTGACTGATCAGGATATCGCAACGATTAAACAGACATTTTCTGAAGGTGACAACGAGGCCCTGTTCAAGGCGCTGGTTGAGGGTAATGATTCAGGTGGGGTTGATGCAGCTGATGAAGTGCAAAGTACCAGCTCGACATTGACATTGGGCAAACGTAAAAAGCTGGGCATTGCTAAATCAAAATCAACAGCTGATTCTTCGGCAGGGAAAAATCAGGCACGGCTAGAACTGGTTGAACATTTGTTAGACCGGCATGGCACGGGGCGTGTTCTATTTAGAAATACACGTGCAGCAGTGAAAGGCTTCCCTGAGCGCAAGGTGTTTGCCTGCCCCCTGCCAGCACCTGCAGTCTATGTGAACTCAAAAGTCGATGAAGCTGCGTTGTTACTGACACCCGAAGTTAATCTAAAAAAAGGTGTTGCCAGCCAGGAATGGACAACATGTGATCCACGAATGGACTGGCTGGTAAACCAGCTGACAGAGCTATCAACAGAAAAAATACTGGTGATTGCGGCACATGCGGACACTG
>JAOUPA010000140.1 GCA_029880105.1 Gammaproteobacteria bacterium | reverse complement strand
AACCACGCCCCGAGGTGATAGCGCATCATGATGAAGTGCTGGCTGCTATTAATGATGAAACTGTTATTCTTATCGATACATTGCCTGAAGAATTTTATCGTGGTGAGATGAGTATCTATCCCAGGCCCGGCCATATCCCCGGTGCAGTCAATATTGACAGCCAGAGCCTGATTGATAAAACAGGGCACTTGCTTAAGCAGGATGAACTGGCCTCGATGCATGCTTTTGATCGCAATGCCCGTATTATTACTTACTGTGGTGGTGGCATTATCGCCTCAACCGATGCGTTTGTTCTGTCCCGCCTGGGCTTTAACAACGTGGCCGTTTATATGGCCTCACTTGAGGAGTGGACAGCTGACCCCAGTAATCCGATGGAGACAGGTGAATCACAGTAAGCTGGCTCGGATGAAGAGCTTAACGCGGGATAATCGCCAGAATTAAAATGAGGTTGCTTTGAGATCAAAACACATTGTCCTGGCAGGCATTGCCTTGCTCGCTGTGCTGTCGGTGTTCTTTGTTCCTGCAATACCGCAGGATACGCAGTACCATAACTTTGCAGACCAGCGTGCATTTTTTGGTATTCCTAATTTCTTCAATGTGGTATCTAACCTGCCATACCTTGTCTTTGGCCTGGTGGCCTATTTTTTCCTGCTCAAGGAGGCCAGGCCTGCAATCATTCATTCACTGCGGTATGCCTACCTGCTGTTCTTCATCGGCGTTAGCCTTGTCTGCCTTGGCTCGGGTTACTATCACCTGTTTCCGGACAACAGTACGCTGTTGTGGGACCGCCTGCCAATGACGATTGCCTTTATGTCTTTTTTCACGGTGATTGTTGCCGAGTATGCGCATGAACAGGCAGCAAGGCGGGCTTTCCTGCCGCTGATTGTTATCGGCATCGTGTCAGTGTTCTACTGGTACTGGACTGAAACGCGGGGTGTTGGTGATCTGCGTCTGTATGGGCTGGTGCAATTTTTACCGATGATACTGATACCGCTGATACTCTGGCTGTATTCTGGGCGTTACAGCCACGCGCATTATTTCTGGATTATGGTTGGCTGCTACCTGCTGGCCAAGGTCTTTGAGGCAACCGACCAGCTTATTTACGATGCCATTGGATTCTCTGGCCACAGCCTTAAGCACCTTGTGTCTTCTGCGGCGCCTTATTTGTTTTACCTGGCTTTAAAGAACAGGAAAGAGAGATTGAATTTTGAAAACACCGTTAGCAACACGTAGATTTATAAATTTTCTATTACTGCTCGCCATTGTCCTTAGTGCCGGTTGCACGACCTACGTTGGCAAGGTCGATAAACTTGACGGTTACGACAAAAAGCTGGTCCAGGTAGCCGTTGCCTGGCACAGGCCGGTTAAGCTCAAAACAGAAATAACAAAAAGTTCGCAGGGTGGTAGCGCAATCATCACGCCGCAGGAAAAGATCGATTCAAAGCAGGGCATTGATACCCTGTTGTCCCTGTTCTCAGTACACAGCGTTCAATTAGTCACCGATGGCTTGCGCAATAATGGTGTCACCCTGGCTAAGACAGGCGATCAGTTTGCACAGAAACTAAACCTCGTTGTGCATCAGTCCCGTACGGAGTGTGTACCTCTTGGATGTACGCACAACCTCTGGATTCGTGCCAGCATCCTGGATTTCGAGCTGAAGCGGTTTGTCTGGACAGGTTATTTCAAAGTCGGTGCACCGTACAGCAAACAAAGTGATATTGCTGCGATCGAGAGCTTCTCTCGGGCTCTGATCGATGAGCTGAAAAATTCTGAGCTTATCTAGCACCGTAGGTATGACTCGCGCAGCTTGATTGTACGAATGAAATTAATTACATTATAAAACCCAACACGTTAACCATAAAATTTTGAATATAAAAGACCTTTCAAATGTAAAACTGAATGCCGATGAGAATTTCTCCGCGGGTTTATATTGTGCAGAAAGTGTTCTGCTGACTATTGCTGATGCCTATGATATTGAAACAGAGCTATTTCCTAAAATAGCTACGGCATTTTGTAGTGGTATGTCTCGAACATGTGGCACATGTGGCGCCTTGACTGGTGGTATTTTGGGAATTAGTTCTGTTCATGGTCGAACTGGTGCTGCTGAATCTGTAGAAAAGGTATATAAAGCCACGCAAGAGCTTATAGCCGGCTTTGAGTCGGAATTTGGTAGTAAGAATTGCCATCAGCTTTTAGGCTGTGACCTGGGCACGCCTGAAGGTCAGGAGACATTTCGCAAAGAAGGACTTAATTCCCGATGTCATGCTTACACCATCAAGGCTGCTGAACTGGCCGTTGAAATTATCGAAAAATACAACAAGGTGGAATAACCTGCGCTACAGCGGTAAACCTGTTTAATTATTTTAATAGGCATATCATCCAGTAGCATATAGCGATGTACCTGATTACTTTACATACATTTAGAGAGGGGGCAGGCTGATGGCCGTGTTGTTACAGCAGGGCTTGTCCGGTGCACTCGTCGGTATGGCGATTTTCTACCTGCTCAGCTGTCTGCTGCTACGGGCATGGATACGCATTGATCTATACCAGCTTATGCTGGCGATGGCGGTGGCCTTTCTCGTGGCCATTGTCTGCGAGGTCGGGCTCGGCAAGCTGTATTTCGTCGTGGTCGGTGAACCGCTCTGGCAGTACCGCGTCTGGCCGATCCACGATGGTTATACCTCGGTACTGAATTTCATTATCTGGCCGGTGTATGGCTATTACCTGTATTTGTTGCACCACGTCCTGGCGTCAAAACGTATTGTGCAGCGCCCTCACTGGTCGCATGGGCTGGCCTCGGGCATTGATGGGCCGCTGCTGGAGATCCTCGCCAATGGGTTTTTCCTGCTGTTTTATGGCACCTTCTATTTCTATTATTTGCCCGGTGATATGCGCCACTACACCTCGATTCAGGTGGTGCCGCTGTATATGATTATGGGCATTATTTTGACGCTGGTGCTGGGCTACCTGCGTGAGCGCCCGCGTAGCTGGCATTACCCGCTTGGCTTTTACCTGGCCGGTGCTGGTTTTGTCTTTGTTGGCTGAATAGCCCTGCCATAGACCTGCGGATTCGAATATACTGGTCGAAGGCTTCGGCAGTCGAATAATCATCAGAACCCTGAGTGAGAAAAAAGATGAAAAATATAACCTGGGATGCCTCGTTAAGTGTCGATATTGACGAGATTGATGAGGACCACCGCCGGCTGGTCGACCTGTTTAATATTCTCAACCATTCTGTCGCAGAAGGTGACTCGGCTGACTATATCGAGGCGGTGCTGGAAGAGTTGATCACGTGTACCATCTGGCACTTCAGGCACGAAGAACGGCTGATGCTGCTGTATAAGTACAAGGAGTTACAGGGACACCGCGAAGAACATGAGAACCTGATTGCTAGCGTCAGGCAGTTGCAGCAGAAGTTCCACCAGGAGAACAGGCTGCTGACGAATGAAGATATTGAGTATCTCTCCAACTGGCTGACCCAGCATATCCTTGGTTATGATATGAAGCTGGGTTATTACCTTATGGATGAAATGAAATAAGGGAAGGTCTGTCTATTATCATGTTTTACAATTTATTGCGGGAGTTATACCTTATGAATACAACAGATAAAATCGAGTTACTCGAAAACAAAGATAGAAGGGATGTGCTACTTGGCGCCGCAGCGGTTGCGGCTACACTGGCAACTGGTAGTGCGGTTGCGGCAACTGACCATAGCCATCACATGATGAATAAAAATACAGCGTTGATTGATACTGCTTTAGATTGCATCAAGACGGGGCAGGCCTGTAATGATCATTGTATTGACCTGGTTAAGTCTGGCGACACCACCATTGCCGATTGCATGGCATCGGTTACTGATATGCTGGCTACCTGTTCTGCGCTTACACAACTGGCCTCAGCCCAATCTCCACATCTGGTGGCTATGGCGAAGGTCTGCATCGCCGTCTGTGAAGACTGCGAAAAAGAGTGTCGCAAGCACGAGAAGAAACATCAGGCCTGCAAGGTCTGTGCTGATTCTTGCCAGGAGTGTATCGAGGCATGTAAAAAGGTTGTTGCCTGAGTATTTTATTGAATAACAGTATTTCTAAAATTGAGGATACATCTTTATGAGAATGACAGCTATTTTATTAATGTCCGTTTTGCCATTTTCCACTTATGCTGCTAATCAGCAGGGTATGAACGATGCTGATATGCAGAAAATGATGCAGAGCATTGAAAAAATGCAGGCCTGTATGTCAAAAATTAGCCAGAAAGAAATTCAGGCGCTGACGGCGAAATCGGAAAAATTTTCCAATTCAATTATGTCTCTATGCGAACAGGGACAGCGTGATAAGGCACAGGAAAAGGCCATCGCGTTTGCAAAGGAGTTCGCTAATAATGCCACGTTAAAGAAAATGGAAAAATGCGGATCAATGGCCAGCGATATGATACCCAATATGCAGGAGATGATCTCGAATGAAAATGGTAGCGATCAGGGCAAGCATGTTTGTGATTCTTTATCTGAACTCGAATAAGCTGTACATCAGTAATCGATTTATAACGATTCTATAAATAGAATTCAGGTGATCATAATGAAGCTAAAATTGGCGCTGGCTTTCATAGGCTGCCTGTTTATATCATCGATCACCCTGGCAGCACCCATCCTGCCGGGTGTACTGGTTGATGTGGACTGGCTGGTCGAGAATATCGATGATGTCAAAATACTTGATGTTAGAGCTGATCTGGATAGCTTTCTCAGGGAGGGCCATATCCCGGGTGCAGTTGTAGTTGATACTAACAAGGTACGGGTGACACGTACGATCAATGGCAGGGAAATAACTCGTTTAATTCCTGAACGTAAAGACTTTGATAACTTTATCGCAGGCCATGGTATC